>JAITQV010000089.1 GCA_031288765.1 Planctomycetaceae bacterium | reverse complement strand
GAATAGATACAATTATGCTTTAACCGTGAAACCCACAAAAAAACAATCGGCTTAATAATTACAAAATACGACGTTTTTGCCATGTTTTCAATGTTTGAGCAGGTAAGGGAAAAGGTCTATTTAATACGTTGCGACACTCTGATTTCCGTTGGGAACATTTTTTCTATTGATGGACTTGACCTAACGGGCAATTGCTCAACAAACGACCCAATAGATACAAATAATCGGAATAACGGAAAAGCCGGACTAACTGGCAACAATATGCAATAGCCGAAGTTGTTCGGTATCCGCTTTTTTATGATCGGCAACACATTGTTCAAGCGGAGTGAGAACAAGTTCACCATGTATTTTGCCGACCATTTTTCCGGTTTCGCCCAACAAAAGAGAACTAACAGCGAAGTTACCGAGTTCGGACGCCAAGATTCGATCTTCAGGAGTGGGCGAACCGCCGCGCAAAACATGACCAAGAACAACCGCCCGACTATCAAAAGGATTACCGGCTTCTTTGAGAATTTTCTGCATCGCGAACGCACCGCCGCTTTCGTCGCCTTCGGCAACAATCGCCATAACAGAAGCTTTTCCGGCTTCTTTAATTTTTCGGAGTCTGGCAACAATTCGTTCCGGCGATTCTTCGGCTTCGGGAATACAGGCGATTTCGGCTCCTGAAGCAATTGCGGTGGAAAGAGCAATATCGCCGCAATGCCGACCCATTACTTCCACAAAAAACATGAGATCATGACTTCCCGCCGTATCACGAAGCTTATCAACCGCTTCAACAGCAGTGTGAACCGCTGTGGAAAAACCAATAGTGTAATCTGTTCCGAAAAGATCATTGTCGATTGTTCCCGGCAATCCGATAATTTGACCTTCCCAAACTTTCCCCAAATCAATAGCGCCGGAAAGCGTGCCGTTCCCGCCGATAGTCAGCAGAGCATCGAATTTATGTTTACGTAAAATATCGGCTGCCGCCCGAATACCTTCCGGTGTTTGAAACCGTTTGGATCGGCTGCTGTGCAAAATGGTACCGCCGAGTTTTGAAAGACCGGAGACGGAACGTATTCCCATAACATGGGAACCATTCTCACCGAGAAAAAATTCTTCGTTTAACAGCCCTTCGTAACCGTGTTGGATACCGTAAATCTCGTCATTACAGGTACAGGCTGTCCTGACAATAGATCGTAAACAAGGATTCATTCCCGGGGCGTCGCCGCCGCTGCAAAGTACGCCGATTCGCATAAGAAATCTTTTGTCCTAAATTGGGTGTGGAATGTTTGGGTATTGAATGTTGATGTTCATGTCAATAAAAGTATAACAACACCGAATATAATGTCAACAAACCTCTTGAGAGTGAATAGTTCGCAAGCGGAATCATCGCCGTTGCGGTAGGCATTCCCGCTTGCGTAACTCCCGCTATCAACTCCCCATTATTGCGAAAACTTTTTTACCGCAATAACACTGTTATGACCGCCAAATCCAAGCGACATAGATAATGCAGCACGGATTTCACCTTGCCGCCCCTTGTTGGGAACATAGTCAAGATCACATTCCGAGTCCGGAGTGTCAAGATTGAGCGTCGCCGGAAAGAAATTGTCATACACCGCAAGCACCGTAATAATCGTCTCTATTCCGCCCGCCGCCCCAAGTGTATGACCTATCATGCTTTTCGTTGAACTAATCGCAAGTTTATAAGCGTGTTGATTGAATGCGGCTTTAACGGATCGGGTCTCAACAGGATCGTTCGTGGGAGTCGAAGTTCCGTGAGCGTTAATGTAATCAACCTCCTCCGGTTGAAGCCCCGCATCCCGCAACGCAAGCCGTAACGCTCTTGCCCCGCCTTCACCATCAGGACTCGGCGCTGTTAAATGATAAGCATCGGCAGTCGCCCCGTAACCGGCAAGCTCCGCATAAATCTTGGCACCACGCCGCCGAGCATGACCCAATTCCTCAAGAACAAGAATCCCCGCCCCTTCCCCCATCACAAAACCGTCCCGATCTTTGTCAAATGGTCGGCTTGCCCGTTGCGGGGTGTCGTTGAAACCGGTACTGAGTGCTTTAATTTGACAAAACCCGCCGATTCCGTATTCGGTGATCGTGCTTTCCGAACCACCCGCCAATATTACATCAGCACGGTTGCAACGGATACGATCCAACGCAAAACCAATCGCATCCCCGCCCGAAGCACACGCCGTTACAACCACATGCGCTGACCCGCGTATCCCAAGATCCATAGAAAGATTTCCTGCCGCTTCATTGGCAATCATCTTGGGAATCGTCATCGCCGGAATTTTCGAAGAACCCTTGTCGTAAAGTTTATAATGAGCTTCGTCGTCAACCTCCAATCCGCCAATACCATTGCCAAGCAAAATACCGCAACGGTTCGGATCATCAAAAGAAAACCGGTCAAGACCGGCATCATGCCATGCCTCACGACCCGCAACAATCGCAAATTGTGAAAAGAGGGCTGTCCGCTGAAGGAAACGCTTCTCAAAATAGTTTTCGCCGTTATAGTTTTTGACTTCTCCGGCAACACGGCACGGCAATGATGAGGCATCAAACCGTGTAATTGAAGTAATTCCACATTGTTCCGTTTTGACTGCGTTCCAAAAATTCTCCAATCCAATACCGATTGGACTAATAATTCCCATTCCGGTAATGACAATGCGCCGCTCCATGCCGTCCTCTTTTTGTTTTCGGGTAGGTTTTAGAAAAACGAGTTAAGTGGTTAAAACGATGAATCCGACTGACTTTGACAAAAATCCAAAAAGTGTCAACAGTGCCTAATTGTATTTAACCCGCCCAAAATTGTCAATAGTAGAACATTCCCAATAACACGGGGATTGATACGTGCGGAGTGATACTTACAAACTTCGATAAAAATTACCGCTTGCCGCCCACTTGACAGGCAATAATTATAAGAGAAAATAAAGCAACATTTGCCCCCTTCGTCTAGTGGCCCAGGACATAGGATTCTCAGTCCTGTAACACCGGTTCGATTCCGGTAGGGGGTATATTATACATATTAAGTTTAAGTTAAGGATTAAGTTCTTTGTTTTCAGGTTGTTACCGTTTAACAAATGAAACGCCTGAAAATAAAATGCTTAGGCTTAACTTAAACTTATCTCTATTTTCATAATTATTCAAATGTATCTATTTAGTTCTTTGTTTTCAGCGGGACTTTGGGTAGGCAATTGTTCAACAAAGGACGGAATAAATACAAAGAACAACGTTGTTTTGAAAATTGTTCCGCCCAAAATCGAAGTTTTTAGAATCTCCATAAAATATTCCCCCATTTCCTAAGATTGAAGCAAATCAATCAATTCGTCCACCGAAAGTTTATTTGTTTGGTCGGTACCTTCAAGAAGTTTGTCGGCAAGATCGCGTTTTTCATGGTGTAAACGGACAATTTTCTCTTCAATTGTTCCCAATGTAATCAGACGGTACACAGTAACCGGACGAGTTTGACCAATCCGGTGCGCCCGGTCGGTTGCCTGATCCTCAACCGCAGGATTCCACCACGGATCCGTGTGAATCACATAATCCGCCGCCGTTAAATTCAAACCGCTCCCGCCCGCCTTAATACTAATCAAAAACGCATCCGACTCGCCCGATTGAAACGCATCCACCCGCTTCTGACGTTCATACACCGGCGTTGAACCGTCCAAATATTGATAGGAAATGCCCATGCCGTCCAATTCCGCCCTTAATAAACTAAGATGTTTCACAAATTGACTAAACACCAAAACCTTATGCCGGTTGTCTTTTAATTCCTGCATAATTTCACGGAACGCTTCCAATTTTGAACTTTCAATATTACTGCTCGGTAATACAAGTTTGGTATGACAACAAAGTTGACGTAATTGAGTCAACGCCGCCAAGATTTGTAATTTTCCCTGTCCGGTATTTTTGTTCCTGATTTCCTGAAGTTCCTGAAGAGCCTTCATCCGCGCCGCTTCGTAAAACGTCATTTCTTCTTTTGACAACTCAATTTCCCGAATAATTTCCGTTCTGGCAGGCAATTCCTCCAAAACCTGCGATTTGGTACGGCGGAGAATAAACGGATGAACCAACCGGCGTAACGTATTCCTCGCTCCCGCCGACTGATCACGCTGAACCGGTACGGCAAAACGATCTTCGAAAGATTTTTGCGACCCCAAAAGCCCCGGATTGAGAAAACGAAACAAACTCCAAAGTTCCATCAAATTGTTTTCTATCGGTGTTCCGGTCATTCCGACACGAAAATCCGCTTGCAACTTTATCGCGGCTTTTGCCCGCAACGATTCGGGATTCTTGATCGCCTGCGATTCGTCAAGAATAACTGTTGCGTATTGCTTTTGAACGAAAAGTTCAATTTCCTGTTGCAGTAAAGAATAACTCGTTAATAAAATGTCGCGTTTGTCGGCGGAAGTAATTAAACGGTCGCGTTCTTCTTTTGACAATCCTACTTTTGCCGTTATCGGCTGAATACGTTTGACTTCCAGTATCGGAGCAAACCGTTTTGCCTCGCGTTCCCAATTAAAACAAACAGACGTGGGCGCAACCACCAACGCCGGTCCCAAATCCGCACGAAGCAATAACAACGCCAATGCCTGAACCGTTTTGCCAAGCCCCATGTCGTCCGCCAAACAACAACCCACCCCCCATTTAGCGCAACGCGCAAGCCAACGATAACCCTCCGTCTGATAATCACGAAGATCGCCGACAAAACCCTTCGGAAAAGGAGCTTGATAATCCCGCGCCTCCGTAATCCGTTTTTTGACATTACTCCAAACAATGTTTTTCTGCAACGCCGGAATCGCATCAAAAAAATCTTCCAGTCCGGCTGCGGCTAACGAATGAATTTGTACGGATTTTCCTTTGATATTCGATAAACGTTTCAATTCGCCGAGCCGTTTGCGTAAATCATTGGTCAAAGCAAGAAATTTCCTGTCGTCCAGTTTTACGAACCGGCTCTCCGTGTTTTCGTCCAGTAATTCGAGAAGACGCAAGAGTTCAAGCGAATTACCGTCAACCGAAACCGAACCCTCCGCCGATAACCATTCATTCAACGACGAAAACGCAAGATTGAAATTACCGAATGATACAGTGGAAGAAACCGAAAACTTTTCACCGTAGGGCCAATAAATTTCAACCTCTTTTTCCGTAATAGGTAAAGCATCCGCTGTTTTCTTTTTTCTTTTTTCCTTTTTTTCTTCAACCGTTTTTGTTTCCGTATCCGTTTTCGTCTCCGAATCTTTCAATTCGGACAAAAAGTTCAGCGCATCAAGCGGTGTTTCAAAAACATATTGATCTTTGGAAAGCGGGACAGCCGATTGAAATGTTTTGATTTTTGAAACGAACTGTTCACGTCTTTGTGATTCGGCTTGAAGATTCCGTATGGTTTGAACTCTTTTATCGTCCACTTCTGCGATGACCCGTTCCGTTCCAACTCCGGGACGGTGTGCCTGACTTTCCTCTCCCAACGGTTTCACAAAAAATTCCGCCTGAAGTCCTTCGCCGCTCGGTGTAAGATACAGATATAATGTCAGATTGGCGGGAACTTCGGGAACATCGGTAAATTCAACACTGGCATCGGTTTTAACAATTAAATTTCCAGCCAATTTGCCCAACAAACCGGTCAATTTGCCGCCGGCAGTCTTGGGAAAAGTTTGCCCTTTTCCGCCGAGAATGGTACGAATTTGCATCTCCAACGGTGAAAGTTTGATCACTTTGAGACGCAACGGCGTTTCCCTGACAACAAAAAAACTTGTACTTCTGTCATCGGTTAGAAAAGTATTGGCAGCGTAAGTATGTTTTTGTTCACTAAGCGGCGGTGAAAACGTCAGATGCCATTTTCCGTCTTGTTCCTGCATTGCAATTTCGCCGTGTCCCAAAACAATCTCAATCGGTTGAGGCGGTTCGGCGTGCGAAAATAACAACGGATGCCCGATAAATTTTAAGGCAACTTCGTCATGAAATTCATACTCTATTCTACGATAACCGTAAGGTATTGCCTCTTGAATTGATGAACAAATATCCCGATCCTGATCGGTGAGAAAAGGAAACGCATTTCTTACTTTGACCAACCGCGACAAAGCAATCGGTTTTCCCTTTGTCCAACTTTGTGATTTTTCGTGCCATGTTTGTTGATAAGGAAAAAAATCAAGAGTGTTCTTTTCGTGTTGAACTTTCCAAATCAACCGTGATTTATTAACTTCTTTAACAACTTCGGCTTTTTTCGGCAGCTTAACAGGAACCAACGTTCCCAATGATTCGAGAATAAGTTCCCAAGGTTCACGCGGAGTCAACATCTTTTGAAGCGGTACCGACTTTGATTTTAGACGAAATGTTTTCACCCAGCCGGAATCGGGCGGTTTTGCAACGCCGAGCGTGAGTGCCGTTTCAAGCGATTCCGCCGCAATCCAAGGAAAAATGACACGGTTTTTCTTAACATGTTCCAGAAGGTGGAGATTTAATTCCGGTTCCGTTTTAAGATGAAACCAAATACCTTCACATGCGTACAAAAGATGCGGCAACCAAAACGGATTCGTTGCCGAAGTAAGTGTTTTCAAAGGAATACGTTCCAAATCCAAACCGTTCAAACGTTGTATAATCGAATCAAGTATCTGCCAGCATTGACTCAACGGTAACGAAATTGTATTACCTGCCGGATGAGGCGGTTTTTGTTGCAATGCGTTTTTAACAATTTTTGAAACGGAGGCACGGTCTCCGGCTGCAAGTTCGGCGAGACAATGAAAAATACCCGAAAGATAAGGAATCGGTGAACTTCTGATCCATTTCATACCCGGCAATGTTTTGTATAATACCCGATAGGATTTGACCGCTTCGTCGTAGTTGCCGGCAAAAAAGGAACGGTGTGCCTGAAGCAAAACAGGCGCCGCGTTACCGGAAAGGCGGTTGAGACGCGGGTCTTCCAATTTACCGGAACAAAAAGCATAATCGAGCAGAATAATTTGCAACATCAAATCACATTTCGGCGTACACACCGTTTGTACCAATATTTCCCACAAATTTCCCATACCTGTTTGATTGGAAATAGTCTGGCTTAAAAAGAACTGACCGATAAATGACTGAATATCCACAGTGGTACTATCAAACCAGAAACGGGAAACATCCGACGTACAAAAATCTCTTATTGTGTTATAAAAAGCGGACTGTTTTGATGGGTCGCTTTGTGAAATGTAGGGGAAAATCTGGTGTAAGTTTAAAATATTTTTTGTAATCAGATTATGACGGAATTCACGGATGATATCTTCCGGTGTACTGGGACGTTCGAATGAACGTTTGCCGGTGGGAAAGTGGTAACCCGAAAAAAAGTAAACTCCGCCTATTTTGTCAAAGAGTGAAATGGCGTATTGGTGATACCGGTTTAGTTGAAGGAGTTTCTGAATAATGAGTTCACGGTATTCATCGGTGCAAGTGAAAAGCATATTACCGATTAAACGAATCCAACCTTCTTTAGCCAGTTTGTCAAAATCTATTGTAATTTCTTGGGGAGGTTTGGGGACTTCTCTCAAAATATTTCTTCCGACTAAAACTCCTACGACGGCAGGTTTTTGGAATCTCTTGCAAAGTTCCAAAGCGGTTGCTTTACGGAGGGGTGCGGTGTGAATTGCCGCAAAATAAAGAGCGTTTTTATCCTCTTCGGGGAGAGAATCGAAACGTTCTTTCCAGGTAACCGTTTGCGAAGAGTTTGCGGTAACAGACGATTTATTTTGTATTATCATTTATATTTAATAGAAGTAATTTTGTAATTGTTCACGGCAAAAACTCAAAGATGAGCAATATTCTGTTTTATTTTACCGAAAAGCGCTATGATTTTCCGGCAAGATTGTTTTACATTATATCAATATATTGATTTGCGTGAACGATTTACGGAATTTTGATTTATTGTGAAAGCCGAAACCGGCGGTTGCTTTCGGGTATAAACCTCATACACAGCAACCATAGATAGTATATAACAAATTACAATACTGTAAAGAGATGTCTTTATTTAATCATTTGTTGAACAATACCGCCGAAGAAACCTCTTTTTTCACCTGGCATAATAATTTGACAAATGACTAAATTGATATCTTATTTGGAATTATAGATTTGGGGTTTGTGATTAGAAATTCGGCACACTATTTCAGCAGAATTTTTTTCCAAACATTTCCCGATAAAAGGATGTGAGAATGAGTTATTATTGAAAGAATAAACAAATTGTGATATATTTTTAGAATGATCTTTGACAATTAGGTAAATGAAGAATGGCGCATAGACTTATTAGCGATCTTTATGCGATGCAGCATTCTTCTGAGTATTTAGCAGGGTTCATCACTTTTAGTAAGGGAATTCCTGGTGCAGGAACGTATATACTTCCTGATATAATGAATTATTACCTTTCTGAAATCGGAGAAATTAAACCAGCTAAAGAAAAGTGGTTTACAAAGGGACCATATCAAGTTAATTGTGCAATAAACATTGCAAATGGAATTTCAACCGTATATAATGGTAAACCCCCAATGTGCATTCCTGGCGGTGTCAATAATTACGAAGGAAATTTTGTTACATGGAAAGCAATGAACTGGGATCCAGGAGTAAAGATATTATTACCCAATCCCGCACTTCATCCAGAAGACGCAAAATATTCCAACTATGTTGTGGTAACATTATTTACAAAACAGGGAACTCATTTTTATACATATTTCAAACAAAATGACAGAGAAAAAATAGATGATCCCCGGTGGTATTTGATGATCATACAGAAATATGATGATTATAGAAATGACCTGATAAATAATCAACCTGAAATTTATAATTACAATGAATATCTTGAAGAGATAAAAAGAAAACTTCTAGGTGCAGCCCTACAAGGCACTACAATTGTAGGTGCAGCTATTGGGGTATATAGTCTTGTTTCAATAGCACTCCGAGTTGGAGTAGGATGTCTTAGTGTAGGTTTTTAGTATGTTTTAACATTGTGGAGGATTTATGGGGGTTTTTTTCGATTCTGTTCATGTTTTGTCAGAGAATACTATTGATGTTCAAAAATATATAGAACACACTATTGGTCAATATGGTTGTTATATTGCACCACCAATCAACGGTTGGACAACCATCTTTCTCATGTCTGATGATAGCAAGTTATGTTGTGATATGTCGAAACAGTTAAAAACTCTCGTTTTTGAGATCAAACTTCATGACGACGACATTTTTTATTATTCATGTTATTACCTTGGAAATGAAATTGATGCGTTTGATTCTGCTCCTGGGAGTTTATCCGATGACGATATTTCTTTGTCCGAAAAACAAAGGCTCAAAGGTTTTCCTCAAAAGTGGACAAATCTACTTCCTTTTCATATTGTTGTCCAAAGAGTCAATGAGATACTTGAGAAAATGAGAGCATCAGACATGATGCTCGGTCTTTTGCCGGAAGAATTTTGTGGTCTACTGCATCTTCCTAATGCTTTGACGTCATATGAGTATATCGCAAGTAATAATCCAGAATTACTCAAAGAAATAGAGCAATTGGATAAATTTATTCATATTCCATTCAACCCTGACAGATTAACAACGGAAGTAATCCCATTACACGTAGTCCATGATCCTTAAAAACAATATGGATTTTTCTTCACACTTGCGTTTAAGGAAATGTCTCAAATTATTGACACAATAAATAGGGAGAGAATTTTAGAAAACGTCACCAAAAATGAAGTAAATTATTGTTTCTTTAATATTCAAAAACGATATTAGGTCATTTCAAAATTGTTGGACAAGTGTTCCAGTTAAAATATAAGACACATTACACCATTCGCTCTCGTCAACCGGAGTAATCGTACTGACGTTTGCTTTTATTGCATAAAAAATACCACTATTATTTTTTTTCCATACCACTTCCAGCCCAGATTGATATTCGTAATTGATCGCCCATATTACTGCTTCAGTTTTAATAACCTCGTCAGTTGTGTCAATATTCCAATGCCCACGAATTCCCCATGAATTTTGCATCGCACGCACTAAAAATGATATCGTATCTGTATTAAACTGCATTCCTAAAAATCTTTTTGACGCTTTAGATTTACCTGATAATATTTCGTTAAGAAGTTCATCAGGTATTATAATTTTTTTATCTGTAACATATTGAATAATTTCTTTTCTTTTGATCAATATATTATTTAAATTAGAAATGTTATTTTGGATAGAGAGGTAAATGTCATAGAAATCTTTTGACTGTAACGTTATACAAATATCCTCTAACTGATCGAATATTGGTCTATCTCTATAAAAAGAAAACATACTGCCGCGCATAATTCCATTCACTATAGACAATTTGTATTCTATAGAAATTTGTATATTCCCTATAAGTTCCTTTACGTAGAGTAAATACTCCAAAGAGAAACCGCCGCTGTAATAACCAATATTTTGTATTAATAAATCATAAATTTGGAATAATTCATCATTGGGTTGATTTGCCAAAAGTTTTTCCGTTATCCAAAAAAACGACTCATCTCTCATGTTGCGATAAATAATATGCGTAACATAACAGATTTCCCGATCATAATATGAAAGTAAATATCCTTCTACTAAATTAGTTAATTCCGTTCGATTTAAGTTGTACATAGTCATCCTTTTTGTATTCGATGTTTATAGTCCGTACATTTGTGAAAGAGTACTTCATTCTACAAATGAAAACATCAGATAATAAAATTTATATAAATTTAGATTTAATATTCGTTCAAATTTTTTGAATAAACATAATTGTTGTTGTGTCATTCGGTAATTACACTATAAAACCTATTAAAATCCAGACACTTCTGTGAGCATTAAGACGAAACAGCAATCCTGAATTTATTACACAAATATTTATATCAAAATATAAGACACATCACACCATTCGCTCTCGTCAATTGATTGCCATTCATATCCAGGGAATGGAGAAATCATACTTACATTTACTTTTATTGCATAAAAAACACCATGATTTTGTCTCCATACAATTTCCAGTCCTGATTGATATTCGTAATTGATCGCCCATATTCCGGTTGTGCGTGAATGTTTAATAACCTTATTAGTTTTATCAATATCCCAGGGACCATGAATTCCCCATGAATTTTGCATCGCATGTACTAAGAATGATATTGTATTTGTATTAAATTGCATTCCTAAAAATCTTTTTGATGCTTTGGATTTCCCTAATAATATTTCACTAAGAAGTTCATTGGGTATTATAATTCTTTTATCTGTAACATATTTCATGATTTCTTTTCTTTTTGTTAATATATTGTTTAAATTAGAAATGTTATTTTGGATAGGAAGGTAAATGTCATAAAAGTCTTCTGACTGTAACATCAAACATATATCCTGTAATTGGTCAAATACGGATTCATCTCTATAATAAGAAAACCTACTACCAAGCATTATACCATTCACCATAGATAATTTGTGTTCTATAGAAATTTGTGTGTGCTTTATAAGTTCTTTTATAAAAAGTAGATACTCTAAAGAAAAACCGCCGCTGTAATAGCCGATATTTCGTATTAATAAATCATAAATTTGGAACAATTCATCATTTAATGGTTTTGCCATAAGTTTTTCTGCTATCCAGAAAAAAGATTCATCTCTCATATTACGGTAAACGATATGAGCAACATTGTAGATCTGCCAATCATAAAAAAACAAATACCCTTCTACTAAACTAGTTATTTCTGTTTGATTTAAATTATACATATTTAATCTTTCTGTAATACTTACAAAGTAATAATATCAATATAACCCACCAGAAACGCCTGAACCGGAACTAGCACGTAACCCCTGAAACTCTCGTTGAACTGTATATCCTAAAGATTCAAAAAAATCTCTTGCAACTTCAAAATTACGTGCTCCATGCCCGGTAAAGTCATTGAGCAATACTCTATTATACTGAAAAGCAACCTCTCCCGCTGCTTTAGATGTTGATGCTAATGTCGTATGGCTCGTTTGAAATGGCGCATTTATTGTGTTACCTACATCATCGGCTATAACACACAAACCGCTATCATCAATGTTGTATAAGAATCTCTTACCTATATCTTCTTGAGGAATATCAAATTTCAGTCCAAAACTTACTTGTTTTACTGGGTTTGGATTCCGCCCATGAGGAACATGTCCATATCCCCGCATTGGGCTTCCTTTCAAAGATGCCCATTTTTTCAAATATGTTGTAAACGTGTTTAATTGACCAATACCCAAATGTTCACCAGCAGTTTGAAACCATGAAGATATTCCTATACGAAATGCCTGTGATGACTTTAATAAATAACGACCTATTGGAGTAAATAAATTTCCGAGAAATCCTGATCCCCCTCCGATGAGACCACTTTGTAAACCTTGAACAACCCCATCCCATAGAGAAAACTGAAACCCATTTTCGTCAACAAGAGTTCCATTTATAAATCCATCAATAAATCCAGCACCGGTACCAGTAATAATTCCTGTAGCCATAGTACTGTATCCTGCAGATATTAATAATGGAACGGTATAAAAGACAAATGCCCCAGCAGAGGCACCGGCAAAAGCACCAACTATAGCACCTTTAACACCTCTGAAATATCCTCCAATTCCCGCCCCAAACCCCGCTCCAATTGCAATACTGATACATACTCCTGCTAATGATTTTCCACTTGGGTCAACATTACTCACTGGATCAGCATGGGTGTACAAATATTTATGGAAACTCTGTGGATCTGTAAGATTCCCAAAGAACGGATCAAGTCTATTGAATCTTCCGGTTGCCGGATCGTAATATCTTGCCCGTAAATACTGTTGTCCAATTTTAGAATCGAATTGTTCACCGCTGTATAAAAATTCAGTTAGCGCAACAGATGGGTCGAAACCGATGGCGTTACCATAAGCGTCAAATGCGTAGAGTTCGACGATTGCACCGACAAAATCCATCAATACCCTTGTACTTCCATGACCGTCGAATGTGAAATAAAGTTCTTGTTCGGTGCCGTTTTTAACGGTTATTTGGGCGATTTTGTTACGTCCGATAATGTATGTTATGTTCGGACTGCCCGACTTTTTTCATGTTATAACGATTTTAACAGAATAATAAATTCCTTCTTATCGCTACGGTCAATATTTATTTACCTAATTGTCAAAGAACAGAAAACTATTATAGGCGGATTTTTCCTTTTCTATAATAGAACCCGCCTATTTTTTTATCGAGGAAAATTTAGAAAAAATAGATAAAAAAGGATATTTTATGTGAAAAATATTTTTTGATAAAAATGTCTTTTATTTCTAAAGTCTTTCCTCTATAATGTGCAATTCATTAACCGCAAAAGTGTCAAGTTTTGTCCCCATAATAGACCTTTTCCCTAACCTGCTTAAACACCGAAAACATAGCAAAATGCCTTATTTTTATGATTG
>JAITQV010000020.1 GCA_031288765.1 Planctomycetaceae bacterium | reverse complement strand
CCGCGTTTGACCTCGAATTTCAAAGCGTCCGCCGAATAAGGTGACGTATGTTTTGGGTGAACTCTTGGTGTTTCGTCGGAATCAAAGGTCTCATTATCACTCTCGTCGCTTTTATTTCTTTTTGTAACTGTATATTTTACCATAGCGGTTCCCGCCAGCCAAACAGTGTACTCCCCCGGTGGAATACCGCTTCCGTCTTTGTCAACACCAACGGCATAACGTCCCTGTTCGTCCAATGTTCCGGTGAATGAATTTTCAGATGTTTCAAAAACAACATGTCCAAACTTGACCGGTTCACCGTCGTCAAATTTGACCTGTCCGGTAATTTTGATGTTGTTTGAACAACCCGAAAAAATAAAAAGTAATAAAATGTTAACAGATAGGAATAATCGTTTCATTGTGAGGTAAAATCGTAATTTCATTGTAAGTTTTCTAATTGTTTCATATTTTGATGGAACAATAAAATTCATGAATAAAAAAAGTTATCAGTGTAAGAGTTTTTTTCTTTACCCTGAAAGGGTGGTATAAGTTAGCCCAACGCAAAGCGTTGGGGTAAGGTTTCCCTCCAATACCTTGCCCTGAACGGGCAAGATATTTTTTTGTGAATCATTTAATTTTATAATTTGTAATCATTATTATACATCCTTGATTATGTTGCTCTTTCAGGGCAATTAATTATTCTTCCAAAATGTGGAATAATCAGGAATATAAACTACGAGTTAATAAATATATTACGGTAAAGTTACGGATTCTCCGTCATCAACTTTACCAAGCAGATAAACGGTATTCCAATTTGTTGTTGGCGGAATAGCGTGAACGGAACCATCGCCGATCAAAAAGTTTGCAGTACCGGGATGAATACCGCCGAAAACTGCGTGAATAACATTAGCATTAGGATTGGTTGGGTCACTATCCATCCGCAATTCATTTCCGCTAATTTCCGTAGAAGAACGTTTAATACTTGTGAACCCCTTCCACACTCCGCGTGCAACATTGAGATTTTGATGGGTTGTATTTGTGTTTAAATAACCGCCGTCCCATTGTCCGTTTTGTTCAAACGCTTCTTGCGGAATAAATTTTTCACCGACAATAAGTTGATTACTTATTCCATCCTGCCAATTTGCAAAAGTATCCCGCGGCTGCCAATTTGTTATGTATTGCTTGTGGTCGGTATCGTAACCTAATACACTTGGTACGCCGGTTCCGGATCTCCAAGAAAGATTTGATGGACGAAACGGACTATGATTTCTATTAATGAGCCAATTAGGTCCCTTATTCTCAACCCCTGACGCATTTGTTGTAACTGTAGCATTATTTCCGAGTGCCGAAACCTGATTAAACCAGTTAACGCCAATGTAATTTTGATTCATATTTAATGGTTCAAAAACAGCAACAACGGCATAATCACCACGAGGACCAAGGTTATTGTCATTCACAGTGGTTTGGATTAATGAGACCCAGTTTTCGTTATCAAGCCAATTAGCAGCATTTGCTCTGCGGGTTGGACATTTATAAATGGGAACCGAACCAAACGCGGCACGAAGTGGTTTTGTATCTTGACCGCTTACGGCGTTATTGGTTTTCAACCCATTGATAAACCAAGCTCCTGTGTTTGTATTTGATGTACCGTTTGTAACAAGCGGAGCCTTGTTAGTAGCATTAACATCAATGGAACTCAGCGCATCGTACAACGCTTGTTGCTCAACGTAGGGATATATCAATCCCCAAAACGATGGTTTTAGAGAGTAAATAGTTGAAGGCGGTAATCCGTTCTGTGTATTGTGAAAGTTGTGAACCGCAAGACCAATTTGTTTGAGGTGGTTGGAACACTGCATTCGTCGGGCAGCTTCTCTTGCAGCTTGAACCGCCGGTAACAATAACCCAACCAACAAGCCGATAATCGCAATCACCACAAGCAATTCGACCAACGTAAACCCGCGAAATTTTCTGATCTTCATAATAATTCTCCTTAAAAAGAGATTTTTAAATTAACAGATTACATAACAAATAATCTGTTTTTGTTAAAAGTTAATCAAAAGGTAGGCAACGTTTCGGCGAAACGTTGCGTCGGCGTCAGCCGACTGGGAATAAATTTACCGCAAACGAGGGCAAATCCGAGTCAAAGGGGCATGAATCCGCGGCAAAGGGGCATGAATCCGCGGCAAAGGGGCATGAATCCGCGGCAAAGGGGCATGAATCCGCGGCAAAGGGGCATGAATCCGTGGCAAAGGGGCATGAATCCGCGGCAAAGGGGCATGAATCCGAGTCAAAGGGGCATGAATCCATGGCAAAGGGGCATGAATCCGCGGCAAAGGGGCATGAATCCATGGCAAAGGGGCATGAATCCATGGCAAAGGGGCATGAATTTGAGATAAACCGGAACAATTCCGTTGAAATATTATAAATTCTAATACTCATAGGTTGGTCGGTAAGATAGGCGAACTTACCCCAATCGGTTAACTCCGGCACAATCATTGGTGAAAACCATGAACAAAAAACCAAGTAAAAACCCTTCGGCAACAGTTCGGAAAAGTTTACCTTTTTTCTCCAAAGTATTGACTCTACCGGTTGTGATGGTAAAATAATCGTTGAAGTTGATGAAAATAACCTATTTTATGATGCAACGGCAGTAAATTATTGATCAAGTGAGGCATTGAGAAACAATTCTGCCAAACAGTTAATTTTTATATTGCCGACTAAAATGAATTGTTGCCGGTTGTATTTTGCTAAGGTTATTTTATTAAGCGTGTTTCCTTCGGAAATAAAATCGTTTATTTCTGAAGCGGTTGTTCCATAACCCTATTACACAAGGAGTGTATTATGACCAGAATGTTTGTTTGTCTCTCAGTTGTGTTGTTGTTTGTTTTTACGGCGGTCAATGTTGCTTCGGCAGAGGAAACCGCTCCCCAAACAACTGCTGTTACCGAATCTGTTGTTGCTCCGTGCAATTGCAGTGTTCCCCACGCCGATCCGTGTCATCCGCCGGTTGTGTATCGTCGGGGGATTTTCGGTGTTTACCGTCCGGTTATTTACGCACCGGCTTATTATCCGGTTTATCCGCGATATGTTCGGGTGTGGCATCCGGTTTATCCCGTTTACCACTGGTAAATAACCAATCAACAACCACGCCGGAGGTATTTTACCTCCGGTTTTTTTTGTATTGGACAGGCACAAACCGGCGAAATCAATTCAACTCAAATATACTCAAAATTGCCGCAAAGCGGTCTTTAATTTCAGTAAATAAAGGCAAAGATACCAAAAAACACAATATTCCGTAACTGTCTATTTTTATTAACCACAGAACGCGCGGACATTAGTCAATTGATAAAATCACAAGCTTATTTTTTAAGGATACAAAATGAATACAATAACAAAAAAACATTTTTGTATCCTAATTCTCTATAAATAAACTAACCTTGAAGTGGTACGTAAACATTATTACGATTACTAATTCCGTGTATTTCGCGTATTCAGTGGTTAATAAATAGACAATTACATCGAAATTTCATTCTTAAAATTCGCAATTTCCCGGAGTTCGCGGGAACGGCAACACGTCTCGAATATTGGCGATGCCGGTGAGGAACATCAACACCCGTTCC
>JAITQV010000585.1 GCA_031288765.1 Planctomycetaceae bacterium | reverse complement strand
GACGGTCTTTTGGGACACAATCATAGCTGGGTTGCCGCACAATATCCTTGTTGGGCGGAAATTGATCTCGGCGATGTTTACACCATTTACCAGGTTGCCTTCGGAAGCGGAGAAAATGACGGACGGCAAATGTCGGATTACAAGATTCTCGCCGCAACAGAATATAACGCGGATTCCAACGCTCCGACATGGAAAAAAGTTGCACCCGGCAGTAATGCGCCCACAGTTCAATACCGGACGGAATTTACTTTTGCACCGGTTGAAGCACGGTATGTGCGTGTTCAAATTGAGGGAACCTCCTTTAATTTGCCGGTGCGGGTCGATGAACTCGAAGTTTTCGGACGCAAAGGAACAATTTCACCCGACGAAACCGGAAACGTTTCGCTTTCTTCCGCAACCTCTTCACACGCCGTTCCCGTTAATCCCGCCGAACAGGAAGAAGAATGGAAACGATCTCTCGTTGACGAAGAATATGCGTGGCTCAAAACGTTTGGACGGGCGGATTGCGATCCGTATCTGGTACACCATCCTTATCCGATCAGAAAACACCCGATCATGGTTCCCAATGATGTAACCACGCTTGTAACAACATCGGAAAAACCGGTTCTCGACGGTCGGCTTGAAGACGAAGTCTGGTCGAAAGTTTCACAGGGAACGGTTCGTGTTGCAAAACCCGCCGATTTCCAAACCGGAGTATTCGCCGAATATCAATGTTACGCCTTTTTGTCCGATAACGGACTTTATGCCGGTATCAAAACAAACCGGCTTCTGAGTTCTTTTCTCGCAGTTTTGCGAACGGAAAAACACGGCGGAGTTATCGTTCTCGATAAACAGCAAATCGTCTGGCGCCGCTACAACAACGATAACTCGTTTGTTGATACTCCGCTCGAATCGGCAGTCGGAGAACATACGACCGTTTTTGAATTTCATATTCCGTTTGATTTGCTTCCCGATGTTGACAAAGGATTGATGTTACAAGCCGGAATCGGCGGTCAATACACAGCTCAACAAGGTGTTCCAATCTGTTTTCTTCCGGGAACATTGGCAATTTCCCCGTTGAATTATAAAAACGATTACTTTAATATCCGTTTAACAAATCACGGGAACGAAACGATTACCATTCCGCCGGAATCAGGATTAACCGCAACAACATTGACACTTCCCGCCGGAACAGGCACTGAAATTGCTCTTTCACCGGAAAAAAGAACTCTCGGTCCGGAACGTAATCCGACATTTTATCTTTCCGATGTAATGGCGTCCGTTTTTAAATTACATTTGTTTCAATACGATCCGGTCGGTCGCACGCTTGATCTGTTCGAGGCAATGCTCCAACGTGTTCCGGGCGGAATTTCAGAGGAATATTCGCAACTTGCCGCCGTTGCCCGAAAGCAATTGCAGGAATTTCGGGAAAGAGCGAAAGATGTTGTTTCCGGCAGTCCGGCAGAACGGGAACTCTTCGGTGAAGTCCGAAAAGCCAAACGTGAATTTTTCTTCGCCGACCCGAATCTCAGTAAAATCGAAACAGTGTTGTTTGAAAAACGGCATCCGCTGCATCCCTCACATAATTACAGTGATTACTACGATTCCACATGGCGTGCGGGAGGCGGAATTTACACGCTTCATATTCCCAATGAAAACGGACATTTTGTTCCTGAAAAAGCCGTCCTGACCGAATTGTTCCAAACAAGCGGAATGGCACGGCATCCGACCGCTGATTTTGACGTTGCGAAAATCTATTTTACGAACCGTTCGTCGTTTGAGGATTATTGGCATATTATGGAAATGAATCCTGACGGTTCGGGGTTACGGCAAATAACCGAAGGACCCTTCCATGATCTTTGGCCCTGCCCGTTGCCGGACGGCAATCTGGCGTTTGTTTCAACGCGTTGCCGTCAGAAATTCCTGTGTTGGGAACCGCAGGCATCCGTTTTACACCGAATGGATAAAAACGGACAAAATATCAAACGGCTTTCGTTCGCCAATCTCACGGAGTTTGCACCTTCGGTTGCCCGTGACGGTCGTATTATTTGGACACGGAGCGAATATCTCGACAAAGGCGCCGACTACGGACACACGCTTTGGTATATTCACCCCGACGGAGCCGCACCGGAACTGACTTTCGGCAACACCGTTATCCTGCCGCAAGGTTACGCCAACGGACGGGAAATTCCCGAAACGAAAGAAATTTCCTGCGTAATGATTTCGCACTTCGGCGACCTGAACGGTCCGGTTGCGATTCTGAATATTGACAAAGGACGACTCAATCCTGATGCCATTACCAGTATCACCCCCGAAGTTCCGTGGCCCGGTTTTTGGGCACGCAGTGAAACATTCCGCGAACCTTTTCCGGTTTCCGCTGATTTGTTTCTTGTCAGCCATAGTCCGAGAGACCGTTTTGCTTTATACGTGATTGATCGCTTCGGAAACCGTGAAATGCTGTATATGGATAAGATATTGGGTTCCATGTGTCCGACGCCGCTTCAGGTACAGCAGAAACCGTCGGTTTTAACCTCAGCGGTCGAACCGGTTTTAGCCGCCGAAAATCAAGGCGTGTTTACATTGGAAGATGTTTATATGGGAATTGATCATGTTGTTCCGCGCGGTTCGGCAAAATATCTTCGTGTTTGTCAGGAAATGCCCCATTTTCTTGAAAAATATGAGGATGGAACTTACCGGCGAAGCCATCAGCCTTTTATGGAATTTTACGCTTCGCCTGTTGATTTGATTTCCGGTCCTTACGGTTGGACGTCGTATGTTGCCAAAGGTGATCTCGGAATGGTTGAAATTGAAAAAGACGGTTCCGCAAGCTTTGTCGCACCGGCGGGAGCGGTTTTGTTTTTTGAACTGTTAGACGAAAATTACACGGAAATCCAGCGAATGCGCAGTGTTGTCCAGCTTCAGCCGGGTGAAATACGGAGTTGTGTCGGCTGCCACGAAGACCGCGCCTCAACACCAACAACACGCCGCCGCACACTTGCCGCTCAACAATCCCCCAAACAACTGATTCCGCCGCCTTGGGGAGCCGGAGCATTTGATTATCAAAAAACGGTTCAACCCGTTTTCGATAACAAATGTATTTCGTGCCACGGCAACGAAAATTTCAAAAAAGTTGATCTGAGCGGAACACTGGACAACGATTTTATTCCGAGTTCATTTAAGACGTTGATTCGCGGCGGGTATGTGCATCATTTTAATTGGGGTTATCAGGCGGGTGTTCCGGTAAAGGCGGAACCGTACACTTTCGGAACCGTCAGAAGCCGAATCCGGTCAATTCTCAAAGATGAAAATCACAAGGAGGTTACGCTTTCTCAGGAAGAAGAACGGGCGATTAAGTGTTGGATAGATTTATCGTGTCCGCTTTGGCCCGATTACAAACAAAGACGTCTCCGCAATAACCCTAATGCCCATGACGGAACGGCGTTAACGCCTTAAGGATAAACGGAGTATCTATTAGCCCGCAAGGGCGTGATGTACAAACCGGCGATAAAGCGCAACACAACCACCGGATCAAAATCCTCAACCCGACAAAAAGTAGGCGATGTTTCGCCGAAGGGTTGCTTGCCGATAGGCAATCCAAACAACCAATATTGCATAAATTCGTTGTCGGTTTGCCGACAACAAGAAATGTACTGGTCGGCTGACGCCGACGCAACCGCTGCGGCGAGGGGTTTTCACCCACCGTTGCCTACCTTTTGTTGGCAAACCTCCGGCGATAAAACATAACGTAACCGCCGGTTATGTACACCACACCCCTTGCGGGGTTAAGATTCAGAGTTTTGTTCCGATATTTCGGATTGTTTGTTTACCACTTTTTACAAAGGAGATTTTACAATGTTGAAACCATTTGTTAATTTTTGTTTGATTTTTTTGGGGATTGGTTGTTTTGTATTGGTATCGGTGTTGCCGTGTTTTGCCCAAGATCACAATATTCAACATCTTTCGGACGCCCTTAATTGGTTACAACGTCGCGGAAGTGAACAAATTCGGGATTGCCGCCGTTTGATGAA
>JAITQV010000683.1 GCA_031288765.1 Planctomycetaceae bacterium | reverse complement strand
AAACGTCTTGTCAATTTGCTATCTTCTGGTAAAATTCAGCGTCGTTTTATTAAAACTCCATTAAAATTCCACTGAAATTCCACAAAATTTAATATTTTAATTCACTTTTTATTTTCCCCCTGATGTCAGAAAACAAAATTGTACCGATTAAACGCCGTATTTCTGCGGAAGATATGGCAAAGTCACAGAAAGAAATTTCCGTTAGTGAGTTTTTTGCTAAAAACCGTCATCTTCTTGGTTTCGATAATCCGCGAAAAGCCCTGCTTACCGCGGTTAAAGAAGCCGTCGATAATGCCCTTGATGCTTGCGAAGAAGCCGGTATTCTGCCCGAAATTTGGGTGCAAATCGAATCAACCGGAAAAGATAAATACAAAGCCGGTGTTCAAGATAATGGTCCCGGTATCGTTAAAAAACAAATACCGCTCATTTTCGGCAAATTATTGTACGGTTCGAAATTTCACCGTCTCCGTATGAGCCGCGGGCAACAAGGTATTGGTATTTCCGCCGCCGGAATGTATGGTCTTTTGACGACCGGTAAACCCGTTAAAGTATTGTCAAAAATTTCGTTGCGAAAGCCTGTCCATTATTACGTTATCCGCATCGATACGAAAACCAATAAACCGGATATTTTGAACGGAAATGGCGAAGGCGAAGATATTCCTTCTAACGGCGACGGCAGAAAATGGATCGAAAAATACGGAATCGAATGGGTTGAAGTTAATCACGGAACCCGTGTTACTATCGAACTCGAAGCCAAATACACTCGCGGACGCGGAAGTGTTGACGAATATTTGGAACAAACCGCCATTTCAAATCCGCACGCTACCATTCATTACAATGATCCCGACGGCAGCGAAAAACATTATGAGCGTGTTGTCGATATTTTGCCGCCGGAACCTGTTGAAATTAAACCGCATCCCTACGGAATAGAACTTGGTCGGCTTGCCCATTTGATACACGAAACCTCCGAACCCTCTATCACAAGTTTTCTTACCAAATCGTTTTCGAAAGTCAGTACGGAAATTGCCAGACATCTTTGTACCAACGCCGGATTTGATTACCGGAAACCTCCTAAAAAAATTCAACGAACGGAAATCGAAAAATTGTACGAAGTTATTCAGGAAACAAAAATTCCGGCTCCGTCCACAGACTGTATTACGCCTATCGGTGACGAACATCTTTTGAAAGGGTTACACAAAGTCGTACCGGGGCAGTTTTTTGCAACGGCAACCCGTCCTCCGGCGGTGTATCGCGGTAATCCGTTTCAAATTGAGGTTGGTTTGGCGTTTGGCGGTGTTCCCGAATCGTACAAAGTTTCGCTCGAAACTCTCGAAGAAATGCTCAATGAAAGCGATGCACGGACGTTACGGCAATTCCTGACTTCAACATTCGATGGAATCGGAACAGATACTGCCGATAAAATTATCAAAAACTCACGTCTAAGACCTCGTATTTCGCCGAAAAAAGCGGACTCCAAAGAACTCGCCCGTCTTCACGAATCACTGCAAACTCTCAACCTCAGCGAAGGACAAACTATGAATGTTTATCGCTACGCCAACCGTGTTCCGCTGCAATTTCAACCCGGCGCCTGTCTGATTACGCAAACGGTCATGAATATGAATTGGCGTCTTTACGGCTTAAGTCAGGCACGCGGGCAATTGCCGCGCGGGAATGTAACTTTAATTGTTCATCTGGCAAGTGTTTGGGTTCCGTTCACCAGCGAATCCAAAGAAGCGATTGCGTCTTATCCTGAAATTCAGAAGGAACTCCGTCTTGCTTTGCAATCTGTCGGTCGTAAACTTGGTATGTACATGAAACGGCGTGAAAAAGTGAAACATGAAGGTGAACGCCGCAGTATTTTTTTGCGTTATCTTGGTGAAGTTGCCCAAGCGGTTGCCAGTGTTAATGGTTCGGAACAACAGGAAATTTACGATGCGTTGGTTGAAATTGCCAAAAAGAAAACAGCGGTTGCCGACATGCAGCTTGATGAAGACGGTCAGCCAATCGAAGAAAATGAACTTGATTTCGGCGATAATGTTCTGATTGTTTCCAATTCCGAAAACAGTAAACCGGAATTACCGTAATCATTTCCGGCAAGGATAATCATCATGGACGTTTCGGAAAGTAGAGAAAACGGCTGATATAAAGTTTCTTTACATAATTGTTGCAAGTTTGGCGGACATCGCCGCTAACAATTTCAAACCGTGTAATTGTACAATGAAACCGAGTTTTGCGGTTTTGCAGAAGAAATTGTGAAACTTGGTTTACTGTTTATTGAGATGTACGGTTATTTCGCCGGTCAGTATTTGAAATCCCTGCCAGAAAAAAAGTACGGCAAATAAAAGCATTGCCGCTCCGAGAAAACGGTTGACCCAAACAATCACTTTCAGATTCAGCGAATGCCGTACATTCCCAACCGCCAGCGAAAGCCCCAACTTCACCGAAGTAATACTAATGTAAAACATTATGAGGAACGAAAACATTGTTGTCCAGCCGCGGTACAAACCGGAAACCGCCAAAGGACCGCAAATTGTAATCCAATAAATGTACAAATTCGGATTGAAAAAATTTGTTCCCACCGCCTTCAATAACGAAACCCGTACAACATCTCCCCGTTTATACCGTGATTCGGTAACCGAAAAACTTTCGTAACTAAGACCGCAAAGAATAAACGCGCCAATCATTGAGATAACCGCAATAATTGTTGTTGCGTCGAATGTCAGATAATAAAGCAAGGGAATAATGATACAGATGACCGGAATGTCCGTCAAAACCGGCACAAAGGCAATTCTCATTCCGGCACGCGAACCATGCAATAAAGACTCGGTTACAAGAAGAGTTGTTACCGGACCCGGTGAAATTCCGGCATGAATTCCCAATAAAATCCCCTTCCAAATAAATGAAAATAATTCCGCGTCCATATTTTCCCAATCCTGCCGTCAAATTTTTTTGTTGCTTTAACTTTGGAAAACCGCCCACATGCCGGGCGACTCTTCAAGTTCGATTGTAATCGAATATTGTATTGAGGGATATTCAAAGGCGGAATTGTTTTCCAACGATTTCCGATAAACTGTTGCGATATATTCCGCCAACGATTCTGTTGTTGTGTTTTTGATTGGCAAGGTGAGCGTATCGTCTTTCGGGAACGACCAACTCAGCGGCGGCATTGTTACCTTTACCGAATCGTCAACCGTTATGATTTTAATGTACGGATGGTCGCGCGGCAACAACACCTTATGCGATAACATTTCACAAATCCGTTTTAACGCGTCAAAAGCAATTATAAAATCAACAACATAAGCACGATGATTTACGGGTCCTGTTATTTCCGCTTTAAGCCGGAAATTATGCCCGTGAAGTGCTTCCACTTTTTCCGGATCGCCGAATGTAATAAAATGCGATGCGGCAAAATAGAGAGAATCATTTTCAAATCGAATAGCGTGTTTCATTGAAAAAAAATCAACACAAGTTAAATGATCGTAAACCGTTTACATAACGAAATAAGTTTGTTCCGGTTTTAGTTTTTATTTTGTACGTTTTATATTTAAGCCGCGTGATGTCTGAGGCGTCTGAGTTCTTCTTCGATATTTCGACCGGAAAGCCGGTACGCATACGCCAGAATTTCCGCTAAGGCAATGAGATGTTCCGTTTCACGAACCGGTTGTCCGATCTCAACCGTTTTAAACAATGCTTGAGCGAGCAATTTTTTTTCAATAATGGGGATTCCGTTTTCCAACGCAATTTTACGGATTTGTTGTGCTAAGAAATCAGCCCCCTTTGCAACAACAACCGGAACATCCATCGTTTCCGGGTCGAATTTCAATGCCACGGCGTAATGGGTCGGATTTGTTACAACGACATCCGCATCGGAAGTTCCCAAGACACCGCCTCGTTGTTTCATTGCCATTTCGCGTTGAATTTGGCGCCGTTTTCCGAGAACTTGCGGGTCGCCGAGCATATTTTTCATTTCTTCGCGCATTTCTTCGTTTGACATGCGAAGGTCTTGTTCAAATTTCCATTTCTGGTACATGTAATCGAGAATTGCGATAATTACGAGCGCTGCTGCCACCTTCAAGGCGATCATGAGCAATGTTTTTGCCAGATAAGCGGAGATTTGATTTTCGTCATTTTCCGTCAGATTGAGAATGGTGCCGATTTCTCCGCGAACGGCGTAGTAAGCAACCAAAGCGCAGATTGCAATTTTGACAATCCCCATGACGAGACGCATGACGCTTTGCATTGAGAAAATCCGACCGAACCCTTTAATTGGATCGAGCCGTGTGAAATCGAAGCCGAGTTTATCGGGCAGCCAAAGAAAGCCGATTTGTGCGAGGTTGGCGAGAACGGCAACCGCCAGTAATGCCGCCGAAAAAAGCCCCAATGGTCGCATGAACGACAAAATCATTTTGTAAAATTCATTCATTATTGACTGATTCAAGCCGTTTTTATCCTCATTTTCGGGGATAAGAAACAGCGGATCACTGAGCATGACGCGTGAATAATTGACAAAATGTTCTGTGATTTGTTTTCCGAGGGTCATTAGGAGGATGATTGCGAACAAGAGAACCAATGCCGCCGCTAAATCCTGACTTTTAGCGACTTGTCCTTGTTCGCGGGCTTGTTCTCGTCGTCGGGGGGTTGGTTCATGTGTTTTATCTCCGCCTTCGCCTGCCATAACATCTTTTCAGTTAAGGAGTTTTACCGCAATTATGTTGTTTTTCCGTTCTCATAACCGCCGAGTATAACAAATCATGCCTCCTCAACAAAGAGCAATTTTATAAAATATCCTTAATTATTCTGCCGGTTGTTTTTTGGGGCGGGTTTCCTTGCTTCCCAAGTTTACTGTTCCGCCGCAACCGGCGCAACATTCTTATTTGTTTTCTTCGGGTTTTCTTTTTTACGGAGTCGCGGGATAAGTTCCTGCCGTGTTTCTTCCATCAACAATTCGATAATATCTTCCGTTGCACGTTGGAAACGTTCTTCTGTGATGGAGGTGTTTCGTTTAG
>JAITQV010000571.1 GCA_031288765.1 Planctomycetaceae bacterium | reverse complement strand
CGAGATGTTGGTAGAAAAAACGTTGTAAAAAATAATCCGTGTCCCGTAGAGACACAATATTGGTAAAAATAAATTCGATCAATAATCATTCCTAGCATGGCGAACAATTTTTACCATATTGTTTTTCTACCAACATTGCGTCCCTAACGGGACGCAATGGCAATTTCGTATCTGTTTTCTACCAACATTATGTCCCTAACGGGACATATATTATCGTAATTTTCTATTTTCATTTTTAATATTGTTCACAACCAACCTTATTTTCAACCTGATTTTTCCGAACAAAAACAACCTTAGTAGCCATAATTCCTACAAAAAACAAACCTTATTATCTTATTTTGTACAATTTATATGTACGCATTGGGGTATTATGATTTGGGTGGAACATGGAATAAGGTAATAAGGTTATTTGTTGTTTTTCTTTGTTGCTACTAAGGTTGTTTTGTTTGGAAAAATCAGGTTGAAAATAAGGTTGGTTGAAACAATTACCATACGTTACGTTTGGGCAAATTCCGCTGAAATATTACTGACAAATCTGTATCTGTAAAAATCTGCGTCATCTGCGGACACGTCTTAAATCCGCTTGCGACACTATTAACTATAATCTATCCACTAATATGTTGCCCTTTCAGGGCGAAATCGTTTAGGGGCATCTTAACCCGCCGCGTTGCGGCGGGCTGGCTTATACCGCCCTTGCAGGGCGTAGGACAAGTCGGCGAACACCGACGCAACCGTTCGCCGAGCAATTGCCTTAAAGTCCCGCAAGGGACGAGATGTGCATAACCGTAGGTGGAGCGAAGCGCAACCTACGGATCAACACCCCCCAACAACACAAAGCCCTGCAAGGGCGAGATTATTATTGTGTCGGTTGATAATCTCGCCCCGTGCGGGGCTTTGTGTGGTTGGGGGGGCGGGATCCGGCGGGTGCGCTACGCTTCACCGCCGGTTATGCACATCACACCCCTTGCGGGGTTAAGATTCCGATTGCCGTGTGAAAACAAAAATTTGTCGGCTAATGCCGACGCAACCGTTCGGCGAGGGGTTGCGTTGTCTTGCGATAGGGGCGAAAGATTTTTCGCCCCTACCAACATTATATGAAGGTCGGCTAACGCTGACGCAACGTTTCGGCGAAATGTTGCCTACCTGACTGAATAGATACGAAAAATAACTTGTTATCAATCGTTTTTTATTTGGAATGCGGCGTCGTTTGTTAATTGCCTTATCGAAATAATAAAAGCAACCACAAGCGGAACACACGCCCCAAACCACGCTAAGGGGTTCGCAATACACGCCCCCAAATATCCCCAATAACGCGTTAATATCAACGCCGCAAATATACGCATTACCAGTTCTATTATTCCGGTAAGCATCGGAATCGTGTTTTTGCCCAATCCCTGAAGCGAATATCGGAAAATAAACAAAAGCGATAAAATAAAATACATACTCCCGTTGACGGTTAAATATTTGTGCGATAACGCCACAGCGTTCGGATTTGCCGTAATAAAAATCTCCGAAAAAGAATCGCCGTAAAAAATCAAAATCAACCCAATCAAAATACTATACGAAACAGACATGACCACACATTGAAACACGCCGTTACGAATGCGCCCGATTTTCCGCGCCCCGTAATTTTGAGCCGTGAATGTCGCCATCGTTATCCCAAACGACATGAGCGGCAACACCGCAACCATATCAATACGTTGCGCCGCAGTAAACGCCGCCACCGGAACCGCCCCAAGCTTGTTCAACGCAAATTGAAGAACAACAACCCCAATCGCAATAATCGAAAGCTGAAACCCCATCGGTAATCCGATTTGAAGATGTTCCCATAATTCACGGCTATCAAATTGCCAATCCTTTTTTGTCAATTGAAAAACAGAACCCCGTTTCAAAATATACGGCAAACAAAGTAAACCGGAAACAAGTTGCGCCGACACCGTCGCCAACGCCGCCCCCTCCACCCCCATTTTCAACCCGCAAATAAAACAATATACAAGTATAATGTTCAAAACACTGGAAATGATTAGAAACCAAAGCGGCGCTTGACTATTGCCGACAGCACGTAAACTGTTCGACAATACATTGAACAGCATGGAAGTTGCCAAACCGTAAAATATGATACTGATAAATTGATAGGCGTCTTCAAAAATTTCCGGCGGTGTCTGCATCAAACTCAACAAAGGACGAGCAAACATCACTCCGATAATTGTCAGAACTGTTGCCATAAACGCCCCAAGAATAAGATTGACCGCAAAACTCCGGCGCACCCCCGCCATGTCTCCCGCTCCAAACCGTTGAGCCGTAATAATTGCCGTACCGGATGTAAAACCGACAATATATCCAAGAATCAAAAACATCAAACAACCCGTACAACCAACCGCCGCCAACGCATTCATACCAATTGTCCGACCCACAATAAAGGTGTCCGCAATATTGTAAAACTGCTGGAAAAGATTCCCGATAAGCAAAGGAATAGTAAAAAGAATAATTAATTTTGCCGGACTGCCTTGTGTGAGGTCTTTGATCATAAAGCCTAAATGTAAAACCTGTCTGAACTTGTTTTGGTTTGGAAAATCAGATTGAAAATATCGTATTGGTTGGCTGGCTAACACAGATGCGATGCTTCGGCGAAGCATCGCCTACCTTTTGCCGTCCACACCGTTTATTAACCACTCCAATTCTTTCGCTTTTACCAACTTTTTCCATTCTTCACAATCACTATTGTATTGTTCAATTACTTTAAAAAAATCAAATCCTAAAATTTTTTTTAAACCATAAACATAACCGTTAAGAATTGCTCCCAATATAGGTAATTCCAGCATCATTTGAAAAAACCAAATGAAAAAACTGCATGGTACGCGTGTCCCGTTAGAAAGATGATAGAACTCATTTTTATATTCTATAACATGAATATTTTTCTGAATAACCTTTGTCAATCCAAAATGACAAACTGGTGTCATATAAGATACAAAAAAGGAATGAATTGGTACAACACACCAAAACAGTAATCCAATCGAATAAAGTGCCACGAATGATAAGTATGGAATTTTTGGTTTTGCTACAAGGGATATATTTTTTTCATCTTCCATATTATAGTCCTTAAAAACATTGTTTGGAAAAATCAAAAAATATCGTGATGCGATGCTTCGGCGAAGCATCGCCTATCTTTTGACCGCTTATCTTTTGATTGCCTGCATTTTGAAAAAGTTATCTTTTTTTCTTTGCGGATTTTTCAGCGGTTTTTTTAACGGTTTTCTTCGAGGTTTTCTTTACGGATTTCTTTCGTGTAACACGACGTTTGGGAGCCGGACCTTTCGCCGCACGCTCGGCAAGAAGATCAACCGCCCGATCAAAAGTCAGTTCCTCAACCGTAATGTCCTTCGGCAACGTGGCGTTTGTTTCGCCGTCCGTTATGTAATTTCCGAAACGCCCCGAAAGCAATTTGACCTGCTTTCCCGTAACCGGCGAATCTCCAAACGTTTTGAGCGGTTCCGTCGGTTTGGCGGCAGTTCCGCGCCGTCCGCGAAATTTCGGTTGCGATAAAATTTCCAACGCCTGTTGAAGTTCAATAGACAACGGCGAAATTCCGTCCGGCAACGACCGCGTTTCCCCGCCGCACACAATATAAGGTCCGAATTTGCCGTCCCTCGCCAGAATATCCTCACCGTTTTCAGGATTCTTGCCGAGATTTCGCGGTAAACTCAATAATTTGAGCGCGGTTTCAAGATCAACCGTTTCCGGCGTCATGCCCTTGAGTAAGGAAACATTTTGCTTTTGCTCATCATCGGAATTGCCGCGCTGAATATACGGACCAAAACGACCGCTTTTCACAAAAACCGGTTTACCGGATTCCGGATCAAAACCAAGCGGTTCTTCGGCGCGTTGCGCGTTGTTGAGCAGTTCCGCCGCTTTCTCCGGCGTCAGTTCGTCCGGCGGCAAATCTTCGGGAAGATTGCCGGTTCGTTCGCCCTGTTGCAAAAACGGTCCGAATTTGCCAATCCGCACAACAATCGGTTCCGTATCATTGGCATTTTGTTGCGGTAAGGAAATCGTGTTGACTTCCCGCGCGTTAATTTCCTCCGTTTTGTGGTTGAGCAACGGTTTCAAACCGCCCATTTGCGGATTGGTCTCTGCCGATTCCGTACCAAAATAAAAATCCTTCAGATAACGAAGATGTCCCAATTCGCCGCGGCTAATCGCATCAAGTTGATCTTCCATCTGAGCCGTAAAATCATAATTGATTAAGTCGGGCAAATGTTTTTCCATCAACTGGCAAACCGCAAACGCCACCCAAGTCGGAACAAGCGCACCGCCTTTTTTGAACACATAATTGCGGTTCAGAATCGTTTCGATAATGGATGCGTAGGTACTCGGTCTTCCGATTCCTTTGTCGGTTAAAACTTTGGTGAGCGCGGCTTCGGAATACCGCGCCGGCGGCATTGTGGTGTGTGATTTCGGATCCAAAGCAAGCGTTTGCAATTCGTCGCCGGAACGAACCGGCGGCAACAGCGTTTCCCGATCCGCAAGTTCCGCATCGGGATCGTCGGAACCTTCAACATAAGCCCGAAGATAACCGGGAAATTCAATCGTTTTACCGCTGACGGAAAATTGAGCATCGTCAATTTCCACAATCAACTGTTTGCGTTTCCCCCGCGCATCGGACATTTGAGACGCTACCGTGCGTTTCCAGATTAAATCGTACAGCCGGAATTGTTCGTTGGTCAGCCTATCTTTCAGGTTTTCCGGCAACTCAAAAGAACTTCCGGCGGGACGAACCGCTTCGTGTGCTTCCTGCGCGTTTTTCACATTGGTTTTGTAAATTCTCGGCGAATCCGGCAGATAATCTTTGCCGTATTGATTCAAAACATGATTTCGCGCCGCACGAACCGCCTCATCGGAAAGATTGGTCGAATCGGTTCGCATGTAAGTAATGTAGCCGTTCTCGTAAAGACTTTGAGCCAAACTCATGGTTGTCCGCGCCGTAAAACCGAACTTCCGGTTTGCTTCCTGTTGAAGCGTACTGGTTGTAAAAGGCGCGTAAGGTCGTTCGGTGTAAGGTTTTTCCTCAACCGATTTAACTTTCGCCGGCAACGGTAAAAGCCGTGCCGCCAGATTTTTCGCCTCATTCTCGTCAAGCAGCAGACACGCCTCAGGATTCTGCAATTTACCGGTTGTGGAATTGAAATCCTTACCGGTTGGGATTTTACGTTTGCCGACGGAAATCAGTCCGGCTTGAAATGATTTCGTTTTCTCTTTGACTGCAAAATTTCCCAACAAATCCCAATATGTTGCCGAATGAAAGGCGATTCGTTCCCGTTCTCTTTCGACAATCAGCCGAACCGCCACACTTTGAACCCGTCCCGCCGAAAGTTTCGGGCGGATTTTGTACCACAACAACGGCGAAACTTCATAACCGTAAAGCCGGTCAATAATCCGGCGTGTTTCCTGAGCTTGAACAAGATCATTGTCAATAGATCGCGGCGATGCCAACGCATCTTGAATTGCTTTTTTCGTGATTTCGTGGAACACAAGCCGGTGAACCGGAATTTTCGGTTTGAGCGTTTCGAGAAGATGCCAGCTGATTGCTTCGCCTTCACGGTCTTCATCGGTTGCGAGATAAACATCTCTGGCATTTTTGATAAGATCGCTTAATTTCTTAATTTGTTTACGTTTTTCGTCCGGTACGATATAAATCGGTTCGAAGTTGGCATCGACATTGACGCCAAGCCGCGACCATTTTTCTTTGCGGTATTTTTCCGGTATCTCTCCGGCAACACTCGGCAAATCACGAATATGACCAATACTCGCCTCAACAACATAATCATTACCCAAAAAACGACCGATTGTTCTTGCTTTAGCGGGCGATTCCACGATAACAAGCGAAAAACTCTTCTGTGTACTAGTGTTACTAACCATAATTTATTAACAGAGGTTTAGGATTAAAAGATGTCCGGCAGAATAATCTCCGGCGGAATCTTTTGGGAAAGTTAAAATTTTGTGTCTATTCAGTCCTTTGTTTTCAGTATTAATTTAATACTGAATCTTAACCCCGCAAGGGGTGTGATGTGCATAACCGTAGGTGGAGCGAAGCGCAAGCTACGGGGAATCTTACCTATTTTGAATCGTCGAATTTGAAGGAGTTCAAAACCGTCAGGAATTGCGGTTGATAAGTTTCAAATTTATCTTCGGGAGCGAGGAAATTGATCATCAAATCGTGTTGTTTTATTTCCAAAAAATATTGTT
>JAITQV010000505.1 GCA_031288765.1 Planctomycetaceae bacterium | reverse complement strand
AGAGGTAATCGCGTCGCGCGGAGAGGTAAACGCGTCGCGCGGAGAGGTAAACGCGTCGCGCGGAGAGGTAAACGCGTCGCGCGGAGAGGTAAACGCGTCGCGCGGAGAGGTAAACGCGTCGCGCGGAGGGGCAACTGCGCCGTGCAGAGGGGCAACTGCGTCGCGCGGAGGGGCAACTGCGCCGCGCGGAGAGGCAACTGCGCCGTGCAGAGGGGCAACTGCGCCGCGCAGAGGGGCAACTGCGCCGCGCAGAGGGGCAACTGCGCTGCGTATTGGGGCAAACGCATCACGCAGAGGGGCAACTGAACCGTGCGGAGAGACAACTGCACCTTATTGGTTATTTTGTTTGGATTGTTTTTTTAACACAGAAAACACAAAAAAGGACGCAGAAAACCATAGAACTATGACTTCCGCTTTATTCGGCAAAATTTCAGCGCATTCCGCGTTAAAAAACAAAATACCGCTCGGTTAACGCCAACACAACCGTTGCAGCAAACAGTTGACTGCCTGACCAAATCAATACCATTACTCAACAAACAACTAAATAAATACAAATTCGGTTAAAAATTTCTTTCCGATATCGCTTTTCTTGAAAGTTCCCCCCTTTAACCTTCCCAAAACTTAGGTACAATACCTCCCTAATTGGTTTTTGATCAAAATATAACAGTGTTTGATAAAAAATTTAGAACAATGCCCAAACAAAAAACTCACAAAGGAATCAAAAAACGCTTTCGGTTGACGGCTTCCGGTTTGGCAAAACACCGGCATAGCGGAACAAGCCACCTCGCCTACCGCTTGACAAAAAAACAACGCCGTAATTTACGCGGAACTACCGTTGTTTGTAAGTCCGAAACTAAAAAAATCGTAGAAATGCTCATCCCGTCCGGCGATTAAATAAGGTAAATGACTTCAATTTGCCGTTTTCGTTGACGGGTAAACCGGTAAAAACGCACCGGGTTGTAACTCTTTCACATGAAAGGACCTTGGTTCGTTGTAATTAAAATTGTCAATTTAAAAGGAGAATAAAATGAGAACACTACGCGGTGCCGCCAGACGGCAGTCAAAACGGCGGCTTTTTCGACGAGCAAAAGGCTTTCGCGGCGGACGCGGTAAATTGCTCCGAACAATGAAAGAAACTATTGTTCGCGCCAATTGCTACGCAACTCGCGACCGCCGAGTCCGTAAACGTGAATTTCGCGCGTTATGGATTATCCGAATTAACGCCGCAACCCGTAACTTCGGACTTCGATACAGTGAATTTATCGCAGGTTTGAAAAAGGCTCAAATCAGTTTAGACCGGAAAACGCTTGCCGAAATGGCAGTTAACGACACAGCGGCATTTGCGAAAGTTGTCGAAACGGTTCGTGCTGCTTTAGGAAAAACCTAACCCCGATCAATTAATAGAACATCAAAAGAGTGAAGGGGTTCAATAAAATTCCTTCACTCTTTTGATTTTATTGCTGTTCACGCAACACGGCAGGAAGATTCAAATCTTTCGGAACTGATCTGATTCAAAAGTATTCGCACAACTATCCGGCGTACGACAACAGAAAGATACGTGGTTAAACTGCTCCGTTCACGGAAGTTGCGCAACAGACGATAATTATCATGCCCCAAGGCGGCAAAAACGTTTTCACAAAGCCGGTTGCGGTCTTCGACACTCAACCGAATATCCCGTATCGAAACGGTAGCGTCAATAACGTGTAAAACAAGACCAAGAAACCGATCAACAAAATCCTCCCATGCCCTGTTTTTTTTATTAAGGCATCGGATTAACAGTTCGCGGTCTAAATCGGTAATTGACATTTTGAAGTTGTTTGTAATTTGGGTGATATTTCTTCACACACTATAACTTTATACCAAATGCCGGACAGTTTAAAACGGAAATTTGAACTTGTTTGTGAAGTTTGAAACATTCAGTATGGACGGAATCATATCAATTGAATATGATTCGGTAAAGAGCAATTTCTACACTTTAAATAGAATAACCAATTAACTTAGCCGCTTAGCCGCCGAAAATATCCGTTTAACGGGTTGCGGTGATAGAGAGTGTAAAATGTTTTATCTTATCCAAAATATGTATAAAATAATAAAATGAGACGGCGTAAACCGTCAGGAGGTTTAATCAAAATGAGTTTGGATGTAATTCCGATGACCCGTGAAGGGTACAATAAAATCAAAATGGAAATGGAACGGCTCGAAAATGAGGAAATGCCGGTAATTTTGGAGCGGTTGGCGAATGCCCGTGCCGAAGGCGATCTCAAAGAAAATGCGGAATATCATGGGGCGCGTGAAAGTCAGGGACTGCTTCAGGCACGAATCAATGAGTTAAAAGCAAAACTCAGCCGAGCAACAATTCTTGATCCTTCGGCAATGCCGCAAGATGAAATCCGGTTTGGAGCGAAAATTAAGGTTCGGAAAACCGGTTCGAAAAAAGCGGAAGAATATACGCTTGTGGGTGCGGGTGAGGAAGATTATGATGCCGGAAAAATCCTTGTAACCAGCCCGCTTGCTCAAGGTTTTCTCGGTAAGAAAAAAGGTGATGTTGTTAAAGTTCAGGTTCCGAACCGGATACTGGAATTTACCGTTTTGGAAGTCAGTTACGAATGAGTGTAATGAATAAATCGGACAATTCGGTTCGGCAGGATATTTTTCGGGGAGTGCAGCGGAATGTTCCGTTAGCGATGTACACTCGTTTGCAATTGGGCGGTTTGGCGGAGTTTTTCGCGGAACCGGAATCAGAGTCTGATTTGATTGCCTTGTTGAAACAAAGTCAAATCGGTAAAATACCGGTTCATATTCTTGGAGCCGGTTCCAATCTCCTTGTATCGGAAAAGGGGATTGGCGGTTTGACGGTTCGGTTTTCGAATCCTGCATTTTGCGGTATAACGATTGAAGGGCAACGTGTTACTGCCGGCGCCGGCGCCAAACTCGGTCAGGTAATTACGCAATCTGTTTCGCAGGGTTTGGGCGGAATTGAAGATTTGATTGGTATTCCGGGCAATATGGGCGGTTCGCTTCTCGGTAACGCCGGAACAAACAGCGGGGATTTGGGGCAATGGGTGGAAAGTGTCAGGGTTGCCGGTATTAACGGAGAGATTTCCGTATTGTCCAAAAACGAGATTTCGTTTGGCTATCGGTCAAGCAGCCTGGACGATGCGGTGATTCTTTCGGCGACATTACGGCTTGAGAAAGACAATCCGGCGGAACTTGCCAAACGTATGCAAAAATTGTGGATTGTCCGAAAAACACAACAACCGAGCGGCGAACGTGCATCCGTTTATGTTTTCAAAAATCCGGCAACCGGTGCTTCGGCGGGCGAATTGGTTGAACAAGCGGGGTTAAAGGGAACCCGAATCGGCGGAGCCGTTGTTAGTGAGCACAACGCTAATTTCATTATGGTTGAGCCGGAAGGAACGGCAGAGGATGTGTTGCGGCTTATCCGGTTTGTTCGGGAACAGGTTGAAATAATTACGGAAATAAAACTGGAACTTTCGTTGGAAATATGGTAGATAATGAAAGTATTGTAAATATTGGAAGTATTGTAAATATTGGGTAATCGAGCAACGGGTTGTTTTTTTTTGTTATCGACCGCGAATTTCCGGCTGTTAAAAAGATGTTAACGGTTTGTCCTACAATTGAGGTGGTTGATGAGCACGACCTGAATACTGAGTTGGACGGGTCGATTCGTGAACTTTTGCGGCTTTGTTTTCCTGATTGGGCGGATATTTTTCAAAATTACCGGATGTGGTATAGTACGAGACCGATCTATTCGGTGGTTGCGCGGGACGAAGAAAAGATAATTGGTCATATTGCGGCGGTGGTTCGGGCGATTACGACGACGTGGAATTTTCGGTACAATGTTGTCAGTATTCAGGGGGTATGTGTTGCGCCGGATTCACGTCATGCCGGTCTTGCTCATCAGATGCTTCGCGAGGCACTGAACGAGGCGGTACGGCGGGGTTTTCTTTTTGCGATTTTGTATTGCAAGGAATTTCTGGTGCCGTTTTATGCTTCACAAGGTTGGAAGCTTGCGGACGATTCGATTGTGATGTGGAACCAGCGTGATTTACCGGTTTCCATGCGTAGTAATTGTCCTATGTATTATGAGCTTAGCGATGTTCCTCTTCCTGAAGGTCCTTTGGATGTCCACAGTCCAACTTGGTAAAAGAGGAAAATAATGGGTATTAATTCAACTAAACGGTTTAAAATTTCAAATTTTATAGTGATCGGTGAATTCCCTACTTGTAGGAATTAGGTTTTTGCGTATATTATTAGGGAGAGAGTTAAGCGTCCGTGGCGTAATTGGATAGCGCATCGGTCTACGGAACCGAGGGTTGGGGGTTCGAATCCCTCCGGACGTA
>JAITQV010000470.1 GCA_031288765.1 Planctomycetaceae bacterium | reverse complement strand
TTTGCCGACCGTATGAAAGAAGCAGGAGCCGGTTATGTTATTTTCACGGTTCTTCAGCGGCAGCGTTTTATGATTGCTCCGAATGAAACCTTTAACCGCCTCATCGGTTACAAAACCGGCGAAGCTTGTTCCAGTCGTAATTTGATCGAAGACCTTTATTGGTCGTTTTAATGAACAGAAAGGTTAAAGCCTTGATGTTTCCTTTGAACTCAAAGAAGCACGGTTGATTCGGGTTCGCTCGTACAAACCAGACGGTCCCAACCAACCCGGCGGTCAAATGTCCACCGCTGTCCATCGCCGAATTGGAAGTCTATGAATAAAAGAGTATAAAAATATTCCTAGTGTTCATATTTTTATGCACGGTAATCAAATATACAATAATTATTACTCCATAAAATTCACCGGAATATTTGTATCCGTTAAAAACTAAAAACATGGCGTACATAAGTAATACTTCGGCGTATAGATTCATCGGCTGAAATAGTTTTCGGCGTTTCAGGATCAACCGGTGATTGTTCAATTAAAAGATGCGGCGGAGTCTTTAGTTTCCGTAACTCCGCTGCAAGTTTGACATTGTCCATATCGCCGTCTTCAAACGATTCACACAAAATATGATTAACCGTTTGACGCAAATGTACCTCGAAAATCCGATCCTGATATAATTTTAAATGATCGAACAACGCCTGTTGCGAATGCCCGCAACCGCGAAATGACCAAAGCTGTTCCAGACACATCCCGAAAAATTCAGGATTGGTGTTACAGAGCATACTATGAAATTCCCGTCCGCCAAATTCCATTTCGCTTGTATGATAATGAAACAGTAATTTTGCACCAAGCGCTTTGACTTTTTCACCGAGTTTGTCTGTATTTTTGTATTGAATTTTAAGTTCTGCGTCGTTTTTGCCGTGTTTTAGTTCCGGGTTATAAACAACCAGCACAACCCCGTATTTTCGTCCTGTTTCGGTAATTTTCACAATACGGTCGATTTCCTTTTGAGCAACATTTTCATCGTGTAAATTACCGCCGACATAGATTGACCGTACTTCGAGACCATGATCTATGAATTTCGGACAAAACGTTTCAAGCCAATCGGCAGACCCTACCGACGGTTCAATACTGTCAGCACCAAAATCACGTAACAGATTGAGCCGTGACATAAAGTCAATGCCTTCCCGATTATAAAATGTGCTAAGACAATATTGACTCAATGAAATATGTAACAGTTTTTCAACAGGAGTTTTTGTTTGAGAAAAAGCAGAAGCCGCCAACAAGGTACTAATACCTGTTGCAGCAGTTTGTAAAAAATGACGGCGTTTCATAAATTTTGATTCCTTTTTGGTTAAGATTTTAAGGTTAATAGTTTAGGTTACATTCCTAATCGCGCTTTTTTAGCACGTTCGGCAACATTTTTATCTTTGGTGATTTTTTCTACGTTCAATAAAATCGGTACAAAAACATCCTTGTTTGGTTCACGTAAAAAACGGTGATGCGCCAACTCGACAATAACGGAACAAGCTGTTTGCCCCAACACCGGATCATTCAAATAAGATGCCGCCCATTGTACGGAATCCATTGTCCGAATAGCGGAACAACGACTCAATGTCCATTGCTGATCCGGTTCTGTGTTCGCATACTCCATTGCTTTTTTGAGCATTTCCAACGTTTCGGTTTCCGGTCGATTACTTTTGAGTGTTGCAACACGAACATAGGCACGCAACGCCCATTGACGATAAACCGGAGACGAATTTTTTGTCGCAATATTCCAAAGATCGTTCAAATAATCTGCATTGTGCCAATTACAGAACGCTCGAACCGCCGACTGTTGCAGCTCGGAATTATTATCGTTCAGTAAAGGCAAAAGAATTGCGGCAACACGTTGATTACCGATTTTACCCAATAATGGTAACGTTACAATTAGCACATCGTTTGATAATCCGGTATTACGTTTGGCAAGTAAATCAAGAACACGATTTGCCCTGTCTTCCGGTTTGGGATTTTTTTCGCAAACGATAACGATAGTGCGTTCGATTTTTTCCCGATGTTTACCGGGACGGCTTTTTAAGTACAATTCAATAAGCCGCGAAAGATCTGCATCATCAGGATCGCAAAGCCGTCCTAATCCGACAATCGCCGAATCCGCAACTGTTTCATTTTCGCTCACCGCCAGTTTGATCATAGGATCAATCGCATCGTAATATTTTATTGCTACAAGAACATCGATTGCAGAATTTTGTAACTCCGGTTTTTGTAAAGCGTCCACAAGAACCGGAGCAACAATCTCTGGCGGAAACCGACAGAGTGATTCCACCGCCGCATCTTTTAAAACCGTTTCCCGAAGCGCGGAAATCAATATCGGAACAGCGGCAGTATTCCTTAATTTTCCGAAAGAACGGACAGCGGTTAGTCTTTCCGTTACGTCATTGCTTTGAGATGACCGAATTAGCAAATCAAATAATTTTGTACTCTGTTTTTCCGTTGCAATTTCAAAAAAGGCAATTTTTGCCCGAGTGGTCATTGTATCGGATTTATTGAGTAACTCTTCAAATTGTTCCGAAGAAAGTTCCTTTAATCCGGCGGCGGCAACGAGACTTTTGACCGGATCTTTTTCAAAAAACCATCGAGAAATAGCAGACTTCCGTTCCTGATCGGATAACTGAGACAAAATTCCTTCCCACGCAGCCCGACGGATTCCCTGAGGCATTGATTCTTCAGTAAGGGAAAGAAATACGGCATTGGCTTCTTCCTTTTTTTCCTGTGTTACAAGATCATGTGCCGCCTGAATCATCGCCGAACCGATAACAGTTTTTGAAATCGAATTTTTTGTTTTCTTTAAAGCTTCGATGCCTGCCGTTTCAAAATGTCCCAGTGCCGATGCAGCGGCATTAGCAACCGTCAAATCATTTGAGTCAATTAATGAAATAAAATCAGGAAGAGATTTTTCATCTTTTCGTTCCGCAAGTGTTCCGATAATACCAATGAGTGTTTTGGCGGGAACATTTTTTTGAACAAGTTTCCGACGAAGCGGAACAAGGGCTTCCTCTTCAAGAATACAACCTAACGCCATTCGGGCATTTTCCGTATCTTCCGGTTGATTCAATAATTCCGCAAGTTTAGGAATTTCCGTTTTTCCGGCAATCAACCGTAATTGAAGACAAATAAACTGACGACCGGCGTAAGTTGTTTGGTTGTTGAGCAGTGTTGCAAGTTTGGCTGCACACTTTTCTTTTGTTTCGGCGGAAACAGTTGATTGCATCACTTCTTGTTCAATTATTAACAGCGGTTCAAAGGTAACTGTCTATTTAAATTTTGGGAAATTGAGTAATTCGTTTCATTTACTATTATGTTAGACACAAATTTTATAGTTTCGATATTTTTATTTTTTACGCAAGATACCTGAAAAACAGCA
>JAITQV010000460.1 GCA_031288765.1 Planctomycetaceae bacterium | reverse complement strand
CGTTCGGCATGTCCGGCGCACGAAGGCAAGGACGCGAATCTTGCTTTTATACTTGGCAAAAATAGGCGAGTGGTTTTTACTTGCCATTCACATCATTGTTCTTACGAGGAGATTATGACCGCATTGGGAGTTGAAAAAACAAAGGAACAACCGCAACAGAAAACCAAAGCAGCTTTTGGTAAAACGGTTCATCCGACATTCGAACGTGCCGTGAATGCGGCGGGATTCGGAGCGGGACAACAACGAAAACCTGATGTAATATATCATTACGAAAACACCGACGGCAATGAAAATTTTTGTATCATTCGCTGGAATACGGAACATGATAAAATAACCCGACCAATCAGCAAGGTTGAAGACGGTTACATTGTCGGTTCGTGTAACAACGAGCAGTATCCGATTTACCGTTTGCCGGAAATCATCAATTATTTGAAATCGTGCGAAAAGACCGCCCGATTATACATTTGCGAAGGTGAAAAAGCGACCAATGCCGCTGTATCTGTCGGACTTCCGGCAACAACCTCGGCATTCGGTTCTAATAATGCGACAAAAACAGACTGGTCGATTTTAGATAAAATTACAACAGAAAATAATTTGAAACTTGAAATTGTCATTTTTCCCGACAATGACCAATCCGGTCAGGATTATGCGGATTCGCTTGTTGGTCTTTTTACGAAATTCAAATCATCGCCGATGGTGAAAATTGTTTCGTTTACTGATTTTAGTTATATTACGGGAATTGAACATTTTCCTGAAAGCGGTGATTTTTATGATTTCCTTGAATTGCTTGACAGCAAATCGAATGATGATATTCTCAAAATGACTGACACAATGGTCGAGTCTTCACTTCCCGAAACGGAAATAGTTGATGATCGGATTGAATGGGAATCATTCCCTGTTGATTTGCTGCCAGAGAGTATTGGTCGGCTTTGTGCGGAAGCGGCAAAGGCAAAAAATATTGAACCGATCTATGTTGCAATTAATGCCATTGCCGCAGTTGCTTCGGTGATTGGCAGTGCTTATAAAGTAATGCTCAAACGTGACTGGAAGGAACCGGCAATCTTATGGACATGTCTTGTGTGCGAATCCGGCAGTGGTAAGACGCCGGGATTGGATTCAGCGGTAGAACCGCTGCGTTTGTTACAAAAACAAGCAGATGATTCTTTTGATAATCAATACAATAATTATGAAACGGAAAATAAAACATACGAACTTGAATATGAAGAATGGAAACGTCATCGTAAAAATAATTCTGTTGACCCGCCTCAGAAGCCGGAATCGCCGAAAATGGAAACGTTTCTGGCTGATGATGCGACGCTTGAAGCCATCGCGGAAATACTTGAAACCAATCCGTTTGGAATTTTATTATTGAAAGATGAGTTGGCAGGCTGGTTTAATTCGTTTGATTGTTACCGCAGTAACGGCGGAGCCAAAGACTTGCCGTCATGGTTGTCGATTCATGGCGGTCGTCCATTTCGTATCAATCGTAAAACCGGTAAAAAGATAATTCGTTCCGATAATCCGGCGGTATCACTCTGCGGTGGGATTCAACCGAATGTTCTTTTTCGTATCGTTAAAGGCAATGAGGACTTTTTCGATTCGGGGCTGACAGCACGCATTTTGTTTGCGATGCCGCCGGATAAACCGTCGCACTGGACAGAGGTGGAAACATCCGATGAAGCGATAGCGAAATATGAAACTATTTTTCGTACATTATGGCAATGGCGGCGGGACGAATCAAAGCCGACTCCTGAAAATCCTCTGTTGGTTCAACTTTCACCGGATGCAAAGGAACAATTTGTGCGTTTTTATAATTCGAATACGGATGAGCGAAGTGAATTGACCGGAGATATGAAGGCATCGTGGGCAAAGTTCACTAGTTATGCGGCACGATTGGCGTTGATTTTTCATGTTGTCCAACGAATCGAAGACGGCGGAGCGATGCATCTGTTACAAGGCGATGCGATGCAACGGGCAATCCGGCTCATTTCATGGTTCAAACGGGAATCAGTGCGAATTTTGGAATTTTTACGTCAAACGAAATGCAATATTGATTTTGAAACAAATATTATTCTTGAGGTGATTGAAAAGAATGGCGGGACAATCACCGCGCGGGAGTTACAACATCATCGGAAAAAATATCGTGTTAAGGGCGGTGTCAAATTGGCAACCGCAGTATTGGACGATCTTGTTCAAAATGGAAAATTGCGAGTCACGTCAACCCAATCGGGTAATGGCAAATCATTGACTTGCTATTCTCTGATATAACCGCAGTGTTACCTATCTCGGTAACGCCATTTTTGACCGTGATCAGGATGTAACCTGTTTGAAAAAAGCAGGTTACATCACGTCTAAAAAACAGTGTTACCACAGTTACCCAGTTACCTGGAAAGAATAATGAAAAAGGAGTTACCGTACCCTTTAAAAGCGATTTTTAAACATACATATATATACAATGTATCTTTATTCTTCATTTTCATTTTACATTCTTTCTAGTAGGTAACTAGGTAACTGTGGTAACACTCCGATATCGGCAATTTATAAATCCTTTATAATTCGCTATTTACAACAAATCTCTCGGTGACTACTTTTTTTCTAAAAAGGGTAACTGTATGGTAACAGTAGTAACTGGTGATACTTAATTTTCATATAGGAGTAAATTATATGACAAAATCGAACAATGAATTAACGGACGATATGTTGGACGAATCTCATCCGGCATATTGGTTGGTAGAACGGGCATATCGGCGAGGTTTTAATCAGGCGTTGGTTGAAATTGTCAATTACGCCGA
>JAITQV010000448.1 GCA_031288765.1 Planctomycetaceae bacterium | reverse complement strand
TAAATGATATTGTTTAATACTAAAATCCATATCATTAACAATGTCATTCCAGTAAAAATTGTAATCTTCGCCGGAAGTAACAAAAAGCCATGCTATATTGATTAAAAGGATAGTGGTTTCTAATGAATTGATAGTACCGACATCTTCATTTATTCTTTTTAATTTTATCCAATATTGATAATGTATAAATAACATGTGAACAATTTCTGTGATATACATTGTAACATATTCAAAAAATGATGGTTTCTGACTATTATCTTCAAAACAACGACTCGTTTTAATAAAAGATATCTGATACAAAATTTCAAGTAAATCAAAACAAAGTTCATCAACACAGGGACATGAATCAGCATTTTCATAGGCTTGATTCAATATTCCAATCAAGCTGTCTTGATCATCCAAATCCAAATATTCACCGCTTTCTTGATCAAAAAAACAACCACTATCAGAATGAATTGCCAATTTCATTAAAATATTTTTTGCATCATAATTCATAAAGATATCTCCTTCTTACATTGTCTTGGATTAACACCTGGCATAACTTTAACATGTCCGCCACTAAAACCAACATTGGGTATATGAAGATGTGGATGCTTCCAATGTTGACCTGTAACATCGCCGATTAACGCTCTTACACCAGGATACTTAATTTCTTCTGCCCAATCCAGTATGGTCTCTGCTTGAGAAACGGTTAGTGGTTTATGTCCATTATTCGTCAATTCTTTAACGATTTGTTGTAGAGCTTGTTGGTCAATTGAATATCCTGCATTATGTACCAGAATACATGTCTGCCCTAATTCGTATTCCTGAGCAATGACAAAGTAATCGTGATTTCCGTCAACCGTGAAATTATAAACCGTAATTCCTTCAGTAAATTCAACACGTTCTGTTGAAATGAGAGTTGAGAGTTCGCCGTTTGCGCCAAGGAATACATCGCCAGCTCTTAAATCTTTTGCTTCAACCCAATAACCGTGTTCCGTAACTCCAATATTCTCATGATACAATATTGTTCCGTTCTCGTCAACAATCTCTCTTGCCGCTCTGTCTAAATCAGGATTATCCGTTACTACCCAGAATGGATGTGAGTCTGTTGTTTCAATAATTTGTTCGTTTTCGTCAATTATTGTGTTGGTGATTTTAGACTATTTCAAAGATATTGGACAAACGCACCTGCTCCAATAGAGATAAGCAACAATAATACAATAACAAAAAATTTATTTTTCATCTAATTTCTCCATTTCTCCAAAATATTCATCATAAGTTATTCCATTCTTTGATTGAATGCGGTCATCCTGAAAGGAGTTAAGGCGTTTGGGAATGGTTTGCAAACTTTCTTCCCTTTTTGCTAAAATTTGTACATCTTTGATAAAATCGGACAATGCGGTAAAAACCCGCTTATTGCCTGCCTTACTGAACATTCCAAAACTTTCCGGTAATTTGTAATCATGTTCCAATAAAACAAAACCGTGATAAATCGCTGAAAACATTTCTTCCCGTACAAACGTATCAAAAATATCTTCGTATTTCTCAGCAATAGAATCCAATTTATTCAAGAGTTTTTTAATTGCTTTCTCAAGCGGATTAAATTCTGTACCAATAAATGCTCTTGTCTGCTGAACACTAGGTGCTGAAATGTTTGTTGAAACTCTTTCATTCGGTTCGCTCTTTTCTTTCATTGAGGCTTGCTTTGCCTCTTCTTCTGCTTGAATTTTCAATTTTTCATACAAGTGAACATCGTAAGAGTTTGTTGCGCCAGCAAGAATTCTTTCGCATAATAATGGCGTGAACATTATGCCCTTGGTAGGACAATTATGATACTCATCGGGAAGAGTATTGTCTAATTTTATCACTTTTTTAGAATATTCCCCGCCTTCATTTTCTTTATTCAGATAGACTAGAAACCATCTTGCTTCGCCGTTTCCCAAAGGAATATCGGACTTAAAAACAGGAAAATTTCTATATTGTTCAGGAATCGGAGCGTTACCGATAATTGTCAAAGGATGGGGATCTGATTTATTATTTAAATCATACTCTAAATTAAGAAATGTTTGGAATAAGTCATCAAATTTGATGATATTATCTATATTCTGGCGGGTATTATAAGTTCCCCGAAAAACACGGATAAAATGTCCAAATTTTTCCAATTTATTGACATATTGGAAATATGCAAAACTACTACCGCTGACCACCATTTCAATGATATCACCCAATCTCAGTATTGTTTTTTTCTTTCTTTTCGCCATTAGAAATCTTTAACCTCCTCTCTCGCCTGCTCTATTAAATTACGCCACTTTTCGGTAGTAATTTTCTTTGGTGCAATGGAGTTAATTTTATTATCAAGATTGGCTAATCCATATTTTTCTATCAGTGCCTGCTCAATGGCTCGCGCCTGGCTACGTGTCAAGTTCTCGAAACCTTCTATTTCCCGAATAAATCTTGTATTTTTACTATGTTCTGCGGTTCTTCTTGATATGTTATCCGTAATTCCAACATAAGTAACTTTACCATCCTTCGTCGCTTGATAGACGCAAGTATTATGTACTAAAATACAGGTTTGACCCAATTCATCTGTTTCGGCAATGACGAAGTAATTATGGTTACTGTCAACAGTAAAGTTATAAACAGTAATGCCATCTGGAAATTCAACACGTTCTGTTGAAACGAGAATTGAGAGTTCACCGTTGGCACCAAGAAATACATCGCCTTCTCTTAAATCTTTCGCTTCAACCCAATAACCGTGTTCCGTAACTCCGATATTCTCATGATACAATATTGTTCCGTTTGCGGCAAGTATTCGTTTCACTATTGTGCTGCGGATTTTGAACCGCGAGGCGAACCGCTAATCGGTACCCCAAACTCCAACGGACGCGCCGCTACCCGATAACCTTGTGCATAAAGAAATCGCTTCAACTCCATAAATTCCTCAAAAGAATCAGGATAAACCCAAACCGTAACCGTGTAAATGTCCTGCCGGTACATTTTAAGCCGACGCTTCAACTCCGAATCGGGCAAACGTAACGCATTCTTAAGCGGTTCGCCCAACGGCTCCCGCACCGGAACCATCTCCGCATATTCCAATTGTAAACTCTTTCCCACCCCTGTTCCGTAAACATCCTGCATCGGAATATCATAAACGGCAAGCATGTATTCCAAATAAAAATCATCAAAAGGTCCGATTTTACTTTCGCTTATTTTTTGTTTGAAATATTGATTTTGATTTTGAGTGATTTCAAGTTTCATTTTCTCAAACAACTCCAAAAACGGAACATAAACAATATTACCGCCAAGCAAACGGAAATGGACTTCACGTTCTTTTTCGCCGACCAATTTGCTAATGGGAGTAGGAATATTTTCAATAACTGTTGACTGGGGACGATTGGTTTGAAGCCATTGTTTTGTTTTGCCGATCTGTTCTAATTTTGTTTCGATCTCTTGAAGTTGCCGTTGGTATTCGATTTTTTCTTTTGTTTCCTGATCTTTTTCTTCCGCTGCCGTTTCGATTGCCGCGCGGACGGAAGTCATCGTATCAAATAATTGAGCGTGTTGTATTTTCTGAACATGAATATGCTCATCGAGAATTTCCATTTGTTCCTGAATGGAGTTGACGTCCTCACGAAGTTTTACGGCAACAAATTCCTTTTCCTGCAATGTTTCATAATTTGTCTGAATACCGGTAAGAATTTTTTGATCGATATTATGGTCAACGGCGGCAGCGGGCGGATTTATTGTTTCGGGTTCCGGCGGCGAATTTTGCGCACGTATTCCGGCAATCATCAAAAGAATAAGAAGAATACCGACCACATTCGAAACAAGATCAAGAAATGAATCTTGTCCGCCGATTTCGACTGTTTCGCCAACTTTTTTACTACGAAAAAACACGATATTATTATTAGTTAATAGTTAGTAGTTATTAGTTAATAGTGGATAACGGTCATAATTCGCTTGCGTAACTATTAACTATTAGCTATTCACTATTAACTATAATTATTCCGCTGTTTTGGAGCAATAATTTTAATTCTTGAAACCGTTGTTCTCCGCCGGGTAAAACCTTCACTTGAAGCACCGGACGCCAATACATTTTGTCACCCGCAATTCCCCACGAATCCATAAATTCCCAAATAACCATAACAAGTTTGTCCGCCGCCTCGTAAACGGAACCGGTAATCGGCACCACCCGAACATGCAATAAACCGGTTTGAGGAACCAAAACGTATTGATTCGCTTCACACTGAATTTTAATGTTCCGCGAAACTGCCGTCGAAAACGGTGCAACATCCCGCAATGCCCAATTATCTTGCCGGTTTGGCGGTTGCTGCCGTTTTAATTGTTCCGGCTGTTTCAAATACTCCGGCTGTCCCGAATACTCCGAAACCGTCTGATGAGTTGGTACTGATTTTGTAACCGCCGGTTGAGTCGGCGATTGAACCGGCGATGTAACCATCGGATAAACCGCCGACGGTGAACCTGTTACGGTTGATCCCGAATAGAGTGTTCCTTGCTGTTGTTGGGTTTGCTGTTGAATTTGTTGTTGCTGAATTTGTTGCTGCTGTTGTTGCGAAAAAAACGCGGAACCATAAGGTTGCTCAACCGGAGCGGGAATTCCTGCAATAAAGGTTTGAGTTCCGAAGGCGGGATTTTGTTGCGGTTTCATGTTCTTTTCAACAAATTCCGGTTCACCCGAAACCGGAATATTTCCGGCATTTGCCTGACGTTCTATCAATGAAATATCGGAGTCATTGGAGTTAGACGGCAATTCCTGATTATTGTAATTACCGGCGTTTCCGGCTGGAGGTTGGAATGTTCCGGCATAACCGTTTCTTTCTGTTCGCCCGTTGTGTTCGTTTCCGCGATTATTGTTTCCTCCGTTCCGGCGGTTTCGCGGAACGGTTACGATTTCTTGGGACGGTTGTACATTGCCCCGATGGTCAAGCCGATATTGTTGCGCACGGGCGGCTGACGTCTGTTCGGCTTGCATGGCACTCAGATAACCCGCCAAACGAAGACGTGAAACTTCAAGTTGTTTATCGATTCGTGTTTTGAGTTCTTCGCTTGGATTGGGGTATTCGATTTTGCTGTCTTCTTCGACCAGTTCATAACCAAACTCCTGAATCCACGCCCCAATCGCCCGCCGCGTTGCTTCGTAGGCTGCCACGCCCGAAGGTCGGACAATCAACAACGGATACGGTTCCGTTCCCCGCACAATTTGACCCGTTTCCAAATAATATTGACGAACAACACGGAGAACCGTATCCAACGGATTATCGGGACGGTTCGTCAAAAGAAAATCCGTTTCGGTTAATTCCACACCTTCCGGCTGAATAATTACTTTATCGTCACGGCATTCGATATAAACCGGACGGCGGTAAGTTCCGGCGGTTCCGCGATACGGAATAATCGCATACGATTTGGCGTTGTTTGCGGATTCCTTTTGAATTTCGGCAAGTTCGAGTTCTTCTTTTTGTTGCTGCCGTTTCCGCTGCTCCAACAATGATTTTAATTTCGCAACATCATTTGCATTGGTTTTTTCGTTTCGTTCCAGTTGTTCCGCTAGTTTGTTAAGCCGTTCAATTTCATCATAAACTTTTTGTGTTTCTTTTTCCGTCAAAGCCAATTGTGTTTGTTTTTCCGCAAGCGTTTCTTCCTCCTCTTTTTTCAACTGTTTCAAATTTTCGGTAAACCATTCGGCTTCTTCGGTTCCCATTTTAATTTGTTCCAAAATTTCCGCCGCTTGTTCGTTTGAGAGTTTTTGTTCGGAAACTGTTGCTGCAACTGTTGCTGCAACCGTTGCTGTAACCGTTTCGTCTGTTGACGCCGTAACACTTTGTTCCCGGACATTGCGCGCAATAACCACCAAGAGCATAATCAATGCTCCCATCGTGCAAAGCAGAACCGCAAGAAACGGAAAAAGTGTTACTTTACTTTCTCCGTTTGCCGTGTACCGTTTGGAAACGAATTTTCGGCTCATGCGCGTTTATACTCTCCGAAATGATGTCTGCCGTTGAGGAGATGAATTGTTGCGGCGAGACTGTTGACGGTTTCTTCAAAGTTACCGACTTGAGCCAATGCCGCAAGATTTTCGTGCAGACGTTCTTCGAGTTTGATGAGTTGCGTGCTGGTTCCGATTACATTCCGTAACGCTTCGGTTTGACGAACCGTTTCTTCCTGTAACGAAAGCAATCCGGCGGCGTTTTGTTTCAGGGCGTCACTGAATTTCAAAGTTGATTCTCTTGCCCGTTCCATGAGTTGCGATTCGGCGTGGACAAGCGATTGGGCGTGATGCGACAAACTTTCATCCAATGCCGAAAGGAGTGAACTTTTAAGGACTTCCGCATTTTGTTCCGTAAGTTGCGAAAACTTCTGATTGGCAGCCGTCATACTTTGTTCCCAGATTTTTGATTGCCGCACGGTCAATTGTTCCAGCGAAGTGATTACTGTTTCAAGCATTTTCCGAACAGCGGTAATTTGAGTGTTGTCTTCGGAGCGGATGCCAAGTTCAAACCGTCCCCGCAATTCGTCGTCTGTCCGTTTGCCGATTTCCCAAATCAGATTATTTTCCTTGCGGTAAACAATAAATTGGATAAAGAAAAGAGCAACATCCAACGCAATCGCCAACCCTGTTGTATCGAAAGCCACCGCAAGACCTTCCGAAAGTTTCCGGCTTGATTCATTGATGGTGTTCAGGTCGAGGTTATCCAAAGCGGTCGTAATCCCAATAACTGTTCCGAGAAAACCGAGCATGGGAACCGCCCAAAGAATAAGCCGAACCAAACCGTAATCGGCATCCGCTTGAGCGGCGTCTTCGTCGGAGAGATAGCGGAGTTCGGTGTCGAGTTCTTCCGCAGAACCGCAGCGCCGTACAAAATTCAAGGCAAGCCGGAGGCGGCGGGTTAAAATAGACGAGCCGTATTTTTTTTCGTGCCGCAACAAAGTATCCAAATAACGGTCGGCGTAACGAACATCGACTTTGTGATCAGGTTCCAGAATCGGGCTTTGCCGTAATAAATGTTGTTGGAACAAAATATGGAGATATTTGATTCCAAGAATGGCGATTCCGATGAAGAACATAATCGTTGTGATATATTCGACCGGATGCCCCGCAAAATATCGGGTGATTAACGGTTGATTGATGAAACCGTTGTGAATCGGAAAGTAAAAGCCGAAACTCAGCAAACCGCCCCATAAAAGCGGTGACGTGATTATTTTTTGAAAAGCCGTTTTCAATGTTCCTTCTCCTTAAATCAATTTAATTTGTAATTGTTATTGGGGTGTTCAATACTCAAAATTGTTGCCGAAACCGGTCTAAAATTCTTTTTTTACTAATTTGGACGAATTCACAATCATCTTGTTATATCGTCCGAACAACCGGAAAAATCTATAAAAAAGGAATTTTTCAAAAGCTTAACCCAAATTAACAAATTAGGGAAAGATAACCGTTTGCCTATTTTACAATTAACAATCCACAAGATAGGCAACCGCTCGCCGAACGGTTGCCTACCTTGTGATTTCCTAATTGTTTTGATTTCCTAATCAAAAACATCCAAATAAATTTGCAATATGATTTTTGCAATATGATTACTGATTCCAAATCGGAATCGGCGGTAAATATTGGAAGGGATTAAGACGCTGCCAAGGAGTTGGTGTTGCGGGTTGTTGGGACGGCACAGGAATTTGCGCCGGAATTTCAAATTGAACACCGGAAATACGCACATCGTCAATGTGAACCTCCCCAAATCCCTGTAACCCAAACGTTACATAGTAATTCCCGTCCGCCGGAACATTCCGATAAAACGCAAATTCCCGCCAATCCTGCGCCTCCACAAAACGCAACGCCAACGATTCGCCGCCAAGCGAATCAAAAATCATTAAACCGTCCACCGTCGATTCCAACCGCCGCGGAATCCGAATCCAACCGTTCACACAAATCATCTCCCCCATTCGCACCGGAACCGGCGGTGTGGTAATCCAAATCGGCGCCGTCTCCAATTGCACCGGTTTGTCCTCCAAACCCGCCGGTATCACAATCATTTGCAACCCCTTTTGACCGGAACGTTTGGCATTCGCCGCCGTATCCCGCTTCGGCGAACCAACCCCCTCAATACGATGCGAAACCGTCTCCCAACCGGCTTGACTCATCTGATAAAGATTCTCCATGTCCCCGTAATGTAAACGGTTTTCGCCCAATTTTGCTCCGTTGGTTCGCTGATACGCCGTTAAATAATAAGGCAATGTCGCAAATGATACCGAAACCGGCGTCATACAAAGATTAAGCTCATGCCGCGTCGCCTCCTGAAGCATCTCCCGCGCCGTTACCCGAAGACCGCGCGTCGCAATCTCCGCTTGAAGATACGCCCGCGCATAATCCGGCGGACGGCGTTGCGCAAGATTTTTCGCAAGATCAAGAGCATTCTTGGTCGTGTTAATCATCGTTTCCTGCTCCTTGACGGCAATAAGCGGCAAATTGTCTTTGGGATGAACCGGAATCGCCTTCATTTCCGAAGATTGTTTCAACATCGAAAGAACTTGCTCGGCGGCGGCTAATTGAAGTTCCGCAACACGACAGGCTAAATAAGCGGCTCGCGCCCCAATCTCCTTAGCACGTTTCCCGATATTGGCGTACATTGCATCCACTTCACCGAAAAAGATCAAGGAGTTCAGGTTCGCTTCCGGCAACTCAATCTGAACTCCGCCCGCAACCCGCTTCGTGTCAATCGGATAAAGACCGCCCGGAACCAAATGATAAGCATCGTAAGTCTCCGGTATCCCCGAAATAACGTATTTGACATTCCCGACAATCGCCGCACTAAGAGCCTGTTGGTTGCGGTTTTCCTGCCAAATCGGAACCATTAACCGCAAACGCCCCGACTGAATCACCGCACTGGACATTGGGCGGCGGTTGGATTTTACCAAAACCGGCGAAACACTCCCCGCCGCAAACCATTCCTCTATCAGTTGAAGCTGCCAATTGAGCAATTCAAGCGCCGTCCGCCGAAATTCGCTTTCGGGATCATTGTTGGTAAGCGGAGTGTTCGATGTGAATAAAATACCGTGCGCCCCAGCCGCCAATGCCAAATAAACCTGCATTCTAAGTTGTTCATAAGAAAACGGGCAAATTGATTGCGGATTTCCTTCGAACATGATCCATTGATTGGCGAGTTTCGCGGAAGGCTGCGTTTGAACCGTACACCAAAACGGCGTGTCCGGTCGGGCTAACAACGGATACGATTGCTGCCAATCCCGCAACGTCAGAAAATCCAACGACGACAGAAGCGGTTCGCGGCGCATCATCAGAATATCGGCAATCCGGCTGTATTCGCGGACGCCGCTTCGTGCCGTGCAAAGGATTGGACGCCGCCGGACACGGTCTGCACTTTGCAAAACCGAAACCCATTGCGAATAAGCCGTATGATTGGGCTGCGTACATTCGTCCCCAAGATTCCACACCAAAACATTGTCGTAAGCGGAATCAATTACCGATGTCCCCGCACCCGAACCCGAATGATAAGAACTTGCGGCAGGATCGAACTTTGAAGCCGCCGATAATTCCGACGGACCCGGCGGAGAACAAATCAGCCAAATTCCGGCGGTTTTGGCTTCCTGCAACAGTGCGGCGGTGGGACGTTCTTTAATCCATGCGGCGTTAAATTCCAATTGACGCAAAAAAGCCAACGGTTCGCCGTTGTACTCGATTGCCCGAACTCCAATCGGAATATCGTCAACCGAAAGAACTTGATCGGAAAGGCGGATAGGCATCAAAGAAGCAGGGGAAACCGTCTGTGTTTGCTGATTGGTCAGCGAAAACCGGATTTCATTTTGCTCGGAAAAAACGGAGCGTTCGGAATTTTTTTCCGGCAAATGGGGAGTGATTGGGTTGTTTTCGGTATTTTGGCTGGCGGGATTGAAGGGGATATTGAAGGGGATATTGCCCGAAACCGGAGTTGCTTTCAACGGCGAGGAAGTCCGGTTGGCAAGCGGCGAAACCCATTCGGTATCGCCGACCGGATTCCGTGACCGGATTGTTTGAACATACACCGATTTCAAACCGGCTTCGATTTTGAACCCGTCAAAATTGACCGGATCGAAACAAAACGTTTGTTTTTCAAATTCGGAGCGGTTCAGGATTGTATCGGAAGCGGCAACATGCCCCACCGCTTCAAGAGAATCAATCCAAAGAATTTTCGGCGGCGGCGACGATGGCGATGTTGGCGATGTTGGCGGCGAAATTGTTTCCGGTTCGGCAAAAAGTACGATTTGCCGGATATATTTATCGCGCAAATCGAGATTCATTTTGAGTTCGGCGCGAAGTAATTTTCCAAGTCTTTCCGCCTGTTGAAGTAAAATCGGGTTGCCGTTCTTGTCCCAAAATCCTAATTTTTCCCAATGACCGGAGCCGGTGTATTTTGTACCGGCAACAAGATAGGTGATTGGTTTTCCTGTTTCGGGGTGGGTTGTGTTTGGCAGGACGATTTGGGCGCCGATAGCAATTCCGGGTTGGTTGGATTGGACGCAAAGAGTTGGCTGGAGGTCTTCGATGATTAACGGGAACCCGATGGAATGACCAAGCAGGACGCAGGAATCCGGCGGCAAAGAAAACTGAAACATTTCCGATTTTTTTCCTTGCAGGGATTGAAGTTGTGAGCGTTGCTGATTTACGGTTATTCCGCGTTTTTCGGAGTGTAATATTCGCCAGCTGGGAACATCCGTTTCGAAGTATTCCGTCCAAGCCGGTTGGAGCGGATTGGTCTGCCCTAACAGTGTGCCGCACAGAATACCGCACAGAATGCCACACAGTGTACCACACAGAATGCCGCCGACATTGGTTCTGTAAACGGCAACAACCGTTCCCAAAACAACGGCAGCAAAAAAACAGAAATTCCGAAAAACAATCTGTTGTTTAGGCATGGCAATATGATAGCAATACGTAGAGTGATATGATGGCTGATTCTTACGGAAGGCGGTTATGAATATTGGTTGGGTGCAAATTCCGGTTCAACCGGCAAAATTACAGTTTAAATCAATATTGAATCAATTTGAATCAATTCTGACGAATCATAGCAATTTTGAACTGTTGGGTAAAGAACAAAAAAAGTATTGTATCTATATTAGTTGTATGTTGAACAATGGCGCAGGCAGGCAACCGTTCGCCAATTTTACGATTAACAATTCACAAGATAGGCAATCATTCGCCGATTTTGCGGTTAACAATTCACAAGGTAGGCAATCGTTGGGTGAAAGCCCCTCGCCGAGCGATTGTGTCGGCTATCGGCAAGCAACCATTCGGCGAACGGTCGCCTACCTTTTGATTTCCTTGCGAACTATTCACTATTCACTATAAACTATTAACTAAAAAATCTCCCCTGCTGTATTATTGGGCGTTTAGTGGTATATTGTATCTATTCAATGTTTTGCCCCGACAATAGGGTTGAAAGCCCTATTGTCCAAACCGAATACCTTAAAACTATGAACCGTTTAATTTTCAAGATAGATACGCCGTTCAGAAAGATAAACGTGTTGTTCGGAGGGGTAACTGCGCCGTGCGTTTGGGCGAACGCGTCGCACGGAGGGGCAAACGCGCCGCTGACAATTCCGTTTTTTCTGCTCGTTTTTATAGTAAGACTTCCATGGGAAAAACGCCGTATTCTTTGGCTGTTATTGGCGTGGCTTGTGTTTGTTTTTTCAACGTGGT
>JAITQV010000135.1 GCA_031288765.1 Planctomycetaceae bacterium | reverse complement strand
ATAAATTCTCCTTTTAGCTTAGTAAAAAATTCTGTATTTTCATAAATAATTGATAACAAATGGGTTATCGATAATGACTATTCTATACCTTTTCACTAAAAATAAAAGAACCCCAAAATTTTGAACACCCTACCTTTCAGGGCGAGGTTGTGGTGGGGGGACGTTAACCCGCCGCGTTGCGGCGGGCTGGATTCTATTGCCCTTGCAGGGCATAGGATGATAAATCGGCTGACGCCGACGCAACCCTTCGGCGAAGGGTTGCCTATCTGATTGAATAGGTACGAATCCCAAAAAATTTCGGTGAGGTATTGTCTTGGCGGGTTATTGCGGTTATATTAGTGTTTCTTGTACCCGTTTCACAACCTTTTACCCAATTTTAACAATTATGTTTTTAGTCAACACAGAATTTGTACCCGGCAAACGGATTGTCCGGGTTTGCGGACTTGTTCAGGGCAGTACGGTTCGAGCCAAACATATCGGCAGAGATATTGCGGCAAGTTTGAAAAATCTTGTCGGCGGCGAATTGAAGGGTTACACCGAACTCCTAAACGAAAGCCGCAACGAATCACTTCGCCGAATGGTCGAACAAGCCAACAATCTTGGCGCCAACGCGATCTTGAATATCCGTTATGGAACCAGCGCAATCACTTCGGGAGCATCCGAATTGCTTTGTTACGGAACGGCGGTTGTTCTTGAAGACGCTGAAGACGCTTAGGAGGGCAAAATGCACCCAACAATGAATACACGGGTTGAAAAGTTTGCCTTTGGAATGGCAATCTTTTTTATGATTTTGTTGCCGGCTCTCTGGTATTTTGTACCGTTCAGTTTATTTTTGCTGCTTGAAGGGCAAATGGAACCGGAACAAATTAAAGAAATCGTTCTGTTGACGATGGTGTTGTTTTTTTTGAGCTCCGTCGTGTTTTTTCCGTTAATGTGCCTTGCCTGTTCGATTTGGATAGAATCTTCTCATTTCAAGGCGTTGGCGGAAGCGGAAAAAGAATTATCCGACATGGTCATTTCCGATTTAAAGACATTACCGCCCAACTGGCATCCCAACGGCGCCGTTTTCGTTTGTGAAAATGTGGCGATTGCGAATGATTATTTCAAATCGTTTCTTTGGTATTTCCGCAAAATTATCGGGGGGCGTTCGCGAAGTTTTGAGCGTTTGGTGGAACGCGGTCGCCGTGAGGCAACTGTCCGGTTACTTCGCAAGGCGAAAGAATGCGGAGCCAATGTTGTTTGGAATGTACGTTATGAAACATCGATCATCCGAACCGATTATAGTTGGGTTGGCGGCAGCAGTGATAACAGTACCAAATCAATGGCGGGTATTGAAATGATTGCTTACGGAACGGCGTTTTCGATACCGGCAAACAGCGAATAGTTTATAGCAATCGTGAATAGTTAATAGCGGAGAACGCTTGCGGATTCAATTGTCCGAACTATGATTGATTTGATTTTATCCTAATTATTTTGGCGGACATATTTGTTTCCGGTTTTGTTTCCGATTGATTTATCAATTCCCATGAATATTTTAGTTACGGGCGGAGCGGGTTATATTGGTTCTCACGCTGTCCGCAAATTACGTGAAACCGGACATTCGGTGGTCATTTTGGACAACTTGAGTTACGGGCATCGCGAATCTGTTCCCAATGATATTCCGTTTTATCATGTTGATTTAAGGGAAACCGACCGGATTGAAACAATTTTGCGCGAACACCAAATTAACGCGGTAATGCATTTTGCGGCGTTGATTAGTGTCGGCGAATCTGTTGAAAAGCCGTTGCTTTATTACGGCAATAACACATTGGGAGCGGTGAGTTTGCTTGAGGCAATGGAGCGGGCGGGGGTTCGGCGGTTTGTGTTTAGTTCAACAGCCGCGGTTTACGGCGAACCCGAAGAAACTCCCATTTTTGAAACGACTCAGCGGCATCCGATCAATCCGTATGGACGTTCGAAGTGGTTTGTTGAACAGATATTGCAGGATATTGCCGTGTCTGATCCGCAATTTGGTTTTGTGGTCTTTCGTTATTTCAATGTTGCCGGAGCGGGGGAGGGCGGTTTAATTGGCGAGGATCACCGCCCGGAAACACATTTGATTCCTTTGGTTCTTTTTGCCGCCATGGGAAAACGCGACAATATTACTGTGTTTGGAACGGATTATCCGACACCGGACGGAACATGTATTCGGGATTATGTGCATGTTGATGATCTTGTTACGGCGCATGTACTTGGTATTGAGGCGTTACGCGGCGGTGATGCGAGGTTTTACAATCTCGGTATTGGTCGGGGATATTCTGTTCGGGAAATTCTTGATGCGGCAAAAAATGTTACCGGCACGGAAATTCCAACCGTATTCGGTTCACGGCGTGAAGGCGATCCGGCGCGGCTTTTTGCCAATTCCGATAAAGTCCGAAAAGAGTTGGGCTGGGAGCCGCAGCATACCAATATTGAGGAGATCATTGCTTCTGCTTGGCGTTGGCACATCGCGCATCCCGACGGCTACAACATTCTTTAGAGAATCTCTCATAGATGAAAAATAAACGGTACGATATTCTTGTTATCGGAGCGGGTCACGCCGGAGTGGAAGCATCTTTAGCGGCGGCGCGTTTGGGAGCAAGGACGGCTTTGTTGACGAGTAATCCTGATACTGTTGCCCAAATGAGTTGTAATCCCGCTGTCGGCGGAATCGGCAAGGGACATTTTGTACGTGAAATTGATGCGTTGGGCGGTGCTATGGCTCAGGCAATTGACGCAACAGGAATTCAGTTCCGTATGTTGAACCGGCGTAAAGGTCCCGCAATGCAAGGTCCTCGCGCTCAGGCTGATAAAAAAGCCTACCAAACGAAAATTAAACAAATTCTTGAAAACCAGCCCAACCTCGAATTAAGACAGGAAAATGTTGTCGGTCTTATTGCTGTTCCTCTTGATTTCGAGAAACAAAAATCGGGAAATTCCGCAACAAAACATTACAAAATTACCGGCGTTTTTCTTGACGACAACAGCACGATCAATGCGGAAGCGGTCATATTATGTTGCGGGACATTTCTGAACGGTTTAATCCATTTTGGTGAACGGCGGATTTCCGGCGGTCGTGTTGCGGAACCGGCGGCGCTTGGTCTTAGTGATTCGTTACGGGATTTTGGTATTCGTGTTTGCCGTTTCAAAACCGGCACTCCGCCGCGAATCAATTCCCGAAGTATGGATTATTCGAAACTGATAATTCAGCCCGGCGATACCGAACCGGTTCCATTTTCGTTTCTAAATGATTCTATTTCGGCGGAACAGATTCCCTGTTGGATCACTTACACCAATCCGGTACTTCATCAATTTATTCGGGAACATCTTAAACTTGCTCCGGCGTACAGCGGGCAAATTCAATCAACAGGTCCTCGTTATTGTCCGTCAATCGAAACGAAAATCGAACGGTTTGGAGAAAAGGAACAGCATCAGTTATTTTTGGAACCGGAAGGCAGAGAGACAAACGAAATTTATATCAATGGTTTTTCAACAAGTTTTAGCCGGGAAATTCAGGATCGGATGGTTCGCATGATTGACGGTTTGGAACATGCGGAGATTATACGATACGCTTATGCGATTGAATATGATTACGTACCGCCGGATCAACTTCGGATGACGTTGGAAACCAAGATGGTTGAAGGGCTTTATCTTGCCGGTCAACTGAACGGCACAACCGGTTACGAAGAAGCGGCGGCGCTTGGTCTGATGGCGGGAACCAACGCCGCACTGAAAATTGCCGGACGTGAACCATTTTTGTTGCAGCGTGATGAGGCGTATATCGGAGTGATGATTGACGATTTGGTTACGCGCGGAGTTGACGAGCCGTACCGTATGTTTACAAGCCGTGCCGAATACCGGCTTCTTTTGCGTCACGACAATGCCGACCGCCGATTAACTCCGGTTGGTGAAAAAATCGGACTTATTGATGAAAAACGGTCGAAGCGGTTGCAACAAAAATTGAATGAAATTACGGCGATTAACCGGATTCTTTCGACAACTTACGATGCCAATGGTTCCATGCTGAAATTTTTAACCCGTCCCGAAACGACTTGGGAAGAAATAATCGAACGGATTCCTCAACTTGCTTCATTTTCGAAACAAGCGGCGGAACAAGTTTGTATTGATACCAAATACGACGGTTACATTAAACGGCAAAAAGCCGATATTGAACGAATCCAAAAACTTGCGAAACAACATATTCCCGATAATATTGATTACTCAACAATGAAACATTTACGGAGTGAAGCACGGGAAAAACTCGAAAAAATCCGTCCGATTGATCTTGCGCAAGCCGGTCGGATCAGCGGTATTACACCGTCGGATATTGCGGTTTTAACAGTTTATCTGAAATGAAATTCCCGTAACTATTTAGAATATGTTTAGAAAAAGAATTTGTATCTATTCAGTCCTTTGTTAAACAATGACGCAAGAAAACTTCATTTTTTTCTAAGCCCGAAGGGTGAGATGTGCATAACCGGCGTTGAAGCGCAGCGCAACCTACGGATCGGAAATTTCTTAAGGTAGGCAACCGTTGGGTGAAAGCCCCTCGCCGTAGCGGTTGTGTCGGCGTTAGCCGACAAATTTCTGTTTTCACGCCGAAATTATCAATCCCAACATTGGCAAATTTTTGATTGCTATGGTTTGCGTGATTCTCTGTTGTCGGCACGCCGACAACGTAATCGCTCGGCAAGCGATTGCCTACCTTATTGTTTTTTGGGGAAAATTGCCGGCTATTGATGTTAAATTAAATAGAATAGGCGGTTTATATGGAGTTATTATTCAACAAATTGCCGAATTGAGGCGAAAAACCGAAAAAAACATGCGAGAGTTAGCGTTTATCACATCTGTGATAGGTTTCATCACATCTGTAATAGGTTTCATCACATCTGTGATAGGTTTCATCACATCTGTAATAAGTTTCATCACACCTGTGATAGGTTTCATCACATCTGTGATAGGTTTCATTACACCTGTGATAGGTTTCATCACATCTGTAATAAGTTTCATCACATCTGTAATAAGTTTCATCACATCTGTGTTTTTCGGCTTTTGTAACACCTTTTTATCATTTTGCAGGAAAACGGCAGGCAACCGTTCGCCGAAGGATTTTCACCAACAGCGTTCACCTACGGTCGCCTACCTCTTGATTGGAAACCTTTAAGAAAAATCACAAACCCCCAATTGATGATTTCAAATAGTGCATTTATGAATAACCGAATAGATACGATTTGTTGTAATTGTCTATTTATTAACCACTGAATACACGAAATACACGGAATTTGTAAATAGTAACGGCATACAACTTCAAGGTTAGTTTATTTATAG
>JAITQV010000119.1 GCA_031288765.1 Planctomycetaceae bacterium | reverse complement strand
TTCCAAAAACTTGTGGTAAAATATTTTAGTCAAATGCCTTTATTTTAAGTATTTCTCAAAATTATCGCTGATTAAAATGCACCTTTGCTCAAAAAGTAGAAGCCGCAAAAAATAGAGATTGTTTTAAAATACCTCAAATTTAAGCATATTGACCTTGTTCATTTTTTGGAAAGTACAGTTATAATGAACAACACAATAAAAAACCAAAACCAAATTTTATATTTGATAACGTTGTCTTGACACGGACAAATTGAAACTGTGATGCGGTTATTTCAAATATTTCGCTTCCTATTGATTATTATTGCAGCCGTATGTTGTTTGGTATCCGGTTGTTGGGATCGTCCCGTTCCGCAAACTCCAACACAACAACAACCCCCAATTCTCCCCCAAACCGGCTCCCCAACACCCGCCAATACCCAAACTCCCCCCAATTCCAATACCGCCGATACCGCAAACCAACCGCCCAAACCTCCCGCCAATCAAACACCACAACAACTTCTTGAAAAAACGGTTGCCGCTTATAAGTCGGCTTCTTCCTATTCGGATCACGGCGAAGTACGGATTATCGGCAAAATGACCAACCCCAATACCGAACCCGCTCCATGGCTCTGCACCGTTGCCTTTCAATCCCCCAATAAATTACGGCTCGAAATTAATGAGGGAAAATTAGTTTCCGACGGCGAAGATTGTTATGCTCAAATTCGCCCTTTGCCGAATCAGGTACTGCGGTTTCCAACTCCGAAATTTTGGTCGCTTGATGTTCTGTTTCAGGATGTGTTCTTGGATCAGTCTATGGATGTGGGTTTGCCGGACACCATTCTCCGTTTTCCGCCGCAACTTGTCTTACTTTTTGCGGAATCCCCGCTCAAAACGCTTTTACCGAAAGGGGCGGAAACGGAATTTCTTGACCCGCAACAGATTGGCAACACGCTTTGCGATGTGATTCGGATTATCCACCCCGAAGGCAACCGGCTGCTCTGGATCAGCCGAACCAATCACGCTTTACTCCGGTTTGATTATTATGTCGAAGGTTTGCCGGTTCCGCAGGAATTTGAAAGTATCCAACTGATCAGAATTGATTTGAACGATGCCCGATTTGATTACGACATTGTGCCGGAAGCCTTTCAAATGCAACAGCCGCAAGATGCCCAACCGGTTTCGGAATTTCAGCCGGCGGAGATTATCTCTGCCGCCGACGAAAAACCGGAAAATCCGCTTGCCGTCCTTGCCCGAATGAAGGAGGAACACCAAAAAGAATTGCAGTTGATGTTTGAAAAAGATTATTACGCAACATTTCCTCCTGAGTCGACTCTGTTACCGGAAAAGGATTCGGAACAGGCAGACCCGCCAAAACCGCCGGAAACTTTTACTTTCAAAGAGATTTGGAAACACCCCTTAACCGGCGCCGGAAATATCACCGTGATGACAACGAATTCCGGTGTTCGGCTGCTTGTTCCTTGCGAAGGAAATTCTCTGGCGGTTTTCGATTTGTCGGGAAAATTACTGCAAAAACTCAAACCGGAAGGATTGCACAACGATGAACTCCTGACTTTGATTCGGACGGGAACCGATAAAACCGGTCAACATTATATCGGTATTTCTTCGATTGGCGGCAGTGCGGTGCATGTTTTTGATGATTTGTTGAAGCCGGTTTTTTCTTATTTGCCGGATACGGTTGAGGGGGTGAAGTGGGGAATTGCCGATTTCCGGTTTATTGATTTTCACGGGAACGGTTCGCCGGCAATGATTGTGAGTGTGATTGCTTTGGACAACGGCAAAGATTCGGTTCGTGCCGTTGATTTCGCTGCTGATTTGCAGGGGAAGGAAATTTGGAAAGACGATTCTGTTTCTTCTCCGTTTCAGCTTAATTCGTTCGTGACGGGCGGCAAACACGAAATTCTGTGTCTGGAAGTGCAAAAACAAAGAAGTTTACTTTCGGTTTATGATTTGCAAGGAAAACGTCTCACTCAGCCGATATTGAAAGAAGGACGGCGAATCCTTTGGTTTAACGCGGCGGATATTAACGGTGACGGTCAATCGGAAATCGGCGTTCTTCATACGGATGAAACGGAAAAAGATTTTCGGTTTGCCGTTTGGAACGGAAACGGCGGTTTTTTATGGAATCAACTTTTACCGAGCGGCGAGTATCATAAATCGATTGAGCAGATTATTACCGGTGATATTTACGGAGATGCGGTTCGGGAGTGGATAATTCCGGTTCCCAACGGGACGGTGTTAATTTTCGACCAAAACGGCAATGCTCTTGATTCCTTTTCCTTTGGTAAATTTTTAACCGGTTTAGCGGTAACAGTGTCCGATAAAAAGTCCGATAAAAACCAACGTATCCTTATTACCGCCGATAACGAATTTGTAACCGCTTTTGTTATCGCGGACAACCCGTAATATTGCGGGAACAATCACGTTTTACCGAAACCGGTATTGTTTCGGTAAGTTTTTTCAATGATTTAATTATTCAATTATCAAAATTAGACATTCGTGCTAATTACAAAAAACGATGGCTTGGATTACTGATCGAATTATTGTTGTTCCGCTTGATCTATCGGAATTTTCGTTGAAGGCGTTGGATGCTGCCCGGCAGTTGGCTGAGGACAAGTCGGCGATTCGGGTGCTGCATATTTTGCCGCAACTGGACACTGCGGAGCCGAGTGTTTTGTGGCGTCCGGTGGACGATGAAACGCGGGGATTGCAAACGCGGGCGGCGATGAGTGTGTTTCTTCAGGAACACGGTTACGAAAAAATGAATATTACGGTGAGAACCGGAGACCCCGGAACACAGATTGCGCTTTTTGCGGACGACATCAATGCCGGATTGATTGTAATTCCGTCGCATGGACGCGGGATGTTGACGAAGATGTTGCTTGGTTCGACAACAGATCGTGTTGTTCATCTTGCACATTGTCCGGTTCTCGTTTTGAAAGAGCGAAAAAAGCCGTGATTTCTTTTTGAAACAGTTCACGGCAAGAATGAAAAGATAGGTCGTTGCCAAACAAAATTTCCGTAGGAAATTCCTATAAATAAAAACAAAAGATAAAACACGAAAATTATTTTTTTGGGAGGGGTGTCTTGACCGATAATTTTTTAAATATAGAATAACTGATCAAATAATTTTCCATTATTTAAATTCAATTTTTAGGAGATTAAATTACGTTTTGAAAAATAAGTAGCCCGAACAAAAATTCGGGTGAAAAAAATAATCGAGTACGTCAACAACACTTAAATTCGCTTCGGCGAACTGTAATTTTCTACAAGACGACCGGATTTTCCGTGTAGAAAATTACCTGACATAGAAATGTTGCGTGGCTCCCGTTGAGGGAGCGTCGCGTTCTATGTCATGGGTATAATTCGGTATTACATACTGAAACATGTAATACACCACTTTCGTCGGTGGGAATAGACCTATTTTGAGTGTCGTGTCGCTCCTGAGAAAGAGCGATAATTCTGTTGCCGTTTCTCGGCTAATGTTTGTTTCCCAATTTCAGCAAAAACAGATTATACGTTATGTAATCTGTTAAAATATCAAGATTCTCTAATTTAAGGAGAACAAAAATGAAGGTTCGTTTATTTAGAGGTTTCACATTGGTTGAATTACTTGTGGTGATTGCGATTATTGGTGTGTTAATCGC
>JAITQV010000118.1 GCA_031288765.1 Planctomycetaceae bacterium | reverse complement strand
AACGGAATCAAATTAAGTGTTAAAATGGTCATGATGCTCCTTATTAAATAATTGGGATGTGTGAAAAACTGGTTTGTTGGTGTAAAAGTGAAAAAATCTCCCGAGAGATTTTTTTCATCTCTTGAGGGATAGGTTTCATCTCTCGAGAGATTTTTTAATATCTCTCGAGAGGTAGGTTTCATCTCTCGAGAGATAGGTTTGATTTCTCGAGGGATAGGTTTGATCTCTCGAGGGATTTTTTAATATCTCTCGAGAGATAGGTTTCATCTCACGAGAGATGGTTTTGATTTCTCGAGAGATTTTTTTTATCTCTCGAGAGTTTTCCGGCTTTTGTAACATGTTTTTTTTGCTCTTAAAAGCGAAGAATCACGCTGTATGCCTGTCCTAATATAATACAAATTAAGGAATTAGGAAAAGCCGTGTGTCGGCAGGAAGCACAAAAGTGTGTAAAAGCGCGAAGAGTGTTGCCGGTGGTTTTTGCCCGAAGTTGTCGGTTTTCGCCGCAAAGATTTTAGATTTTGCCGTTTGTTCAAGGCAATAGTTTATAGTAAATAAGATACGTTGAAAAATAAGAATTTACGAATAATTTTTAGCGGTTTCCAATTGATTTCGCTTGCGGTACTCTCCACTGCCAACTATTCACGTATTGTGTCCGCTCATTAGAAAAAATTGGAAAAAAGGACTTGTATTTTTCAGAAAAAGCTGTTATTATATTCGCTAAGCCATTCGGCATCGCATCAAATTTCCCACTTTCACTCACAATACCATTTTTAGGTAAAAAATTATTTACGCAAGATATTTTATTAAATTTTGTGTAAGTTCAAAAATTATTACCATAAACCATTAACGAAAAACCATGTCGGAACAAACATTTTCACCGCTTTCGCAAAGTATTATTGACGGCGATACGGGAACGGCATTGAAAGAAGTTAATCAACTGATTGAAACCGGAACTTCGCCGCAAGCAATCATGGACGAACACCTAATCCCGGCAATGGAAGAAGTCGGACGTCTCTTCGAAGCAAACGAATATTTCGTACCGGAACTTTTGATTTCAGCACGCGCCATGCAAGAATCCATGAAAATTCTAAATCCGTTGCTGAAAAATTCCGGCGTGGAAAAAATCGGACGAATTGTTATCGGAACAGTTCAAGGTGATTTCCACGATATTGGTAAGAATCTTGTGGCTTCCATGTTTGAAGGCGGCGGTTTTGAGGTGATTGATCTTGGAGTTGATGTTTCGCCGGAAAAATTCGCCGCGGCAGCAAAAGAACGGGAAGGAACAATTGTTGCAATGTCCGCCCTGTTGACCACAACAATGCCCCAAATGAAAAAGGTTATCGAAAAACTGGAAAGCGACGGACTTCGTGCTACATCTAAAGTGTTGGTGGGGGGCGCTCCGGTAACTGATGAATTTGCCCGTCAAATCGGAGCCGACGGCTACAGCGATAACGCCAGTGCCGCCGTTACACTGGCAAAGAGTTTTCTTTAAGGAGTATTTCTTAAATAAACATCTCAAAAAACGCCGCCAAACGTTTATACCGATTCTGATTCTTTTGTTTCTTGAGAAGTTTTTTACAACGGCTCACGTACAAAAAGAATAACTCTGTTATGCACAATTATTCAAGAAAAAGCTCAATATTTCGGCGAATTTCGGCGAAAGGTTGCCGGTTTCCGGTTTATTGCCGTGAGCGGTTACGGTTTTTTGTAAACGGTTATTTTATTTTTATCTTCAATTTCATTTTCTAATCTCAATCGTTATGAAACAATTACACAAAAAAACGGAAACATGGTGGACTCGTTCTTGCGGCGGATATGATGTTTTACGTCAGGCAATTCCGATAATTATTTCTTTTGGTTCGATTTCGTTGATGAATTTTACGGATCGGATGTTCCTGATGTGGTACGATCCGGACTCAATGACGGCATCCATGCAAGGGATGATGTTGTTTTGGTCGGCGGTGGCAATTCCTGTTGCGATTGCGACATTCGTAACAACGTTTGTTTCGCAATATTACGGCAGCGGAAATTACCGGCGAATCGGGGCGGTTGTTTGGCAGGGAATATGGTTTGGTTTTGCGGTTATGCCGTTTTTATTTTTGCTTGAGCCGTATTTGATACATCTTTTCGCTTTATTCGGGCATGACGACAATCTTGTCCGGTTGGAAAGAATTTATTTCAATTATCTGCTGTGGGGAAGCGCCGCAACAATCAGCGGTGAAGCGGCGGCGGCGTTTTTTCGCGGACGCGGGAAAATGCAAATTGAGATGTATAACAATTTATTCTGCGTTGTGCTGAATGTTTTTCTTGATTACTGTATGATTTTCGGCAAGTGCGGATTTCCGGCGTGGGGTCTTGCGGGGGCGGCGATTGCAACGATGATTGCGCAATGGACGCGGTTTATAATTTATGTGATTTTAATTTTTGCCGTCGAAATGAAGGAAAAACGTTATAATATATGGGGCGGAATGAAGTTGGATTTTAAGTTAATCAAACGGGTTTTGTACTATGGAACGTCGAGCAGTTCTTACACTTTTTTGGATACGGTAACATTTACATTATTTATTATGATTATCGGCGGTTTGGGCAAGTTGGCAAGAGACGCAACAACAATTGCATTTACAATGAATTCGCTGACATTTATTCCGATAGGCGGAATCGGAATCGTTGTAACATCAATGGTCGGCAATCAGTTGGGCAACAACCGCCCCGATTTGGCACGGCGCGCAACAAATACGGCGTTTATAATCGGTTGTATTTATACGGGATTTTTTGCGTTATTATTTATAATGATACCGGATATTTTATTATCTTTGTTTGCGATGTTTTCCGAAGCGGAGGAGTTTGAATTGATACATAGTTTAACAGTTATTTTGTTGCGTTTTATTGCGTTGTTTATTTTCTTTGATTCGTGTGCGAATATTGCAATGGCGGCGTTACGCGGAGCGGGAGATACAATATTTGTAATGCGGGTTGTGTTTATTGTTGCGCCTATTTTACCGGTTTTTTGGTTTGCGGGGATACATTGTTTTGGTTTGGGCGTCATGTGGTGTTGGACGGTTTTGACGACGGAAATTTTCCTCTATTTTGTAAGTTTTACATTGCGCTTCCGCAGCAAAAAATGGGAATCCATAAGAGTAATTGAAAAAGAATTACAAAAGAAGGTTTAACAAAACAAAAAACCTGAAAGGGCGGCATATTAGTTGTTAGTGGATAGTGGATAGTGAATAGTTCGCCAGTGTTTTGTTTCCGCACGGCAACCGGAATCTCAACCCCGCAAGAGGTGTGATGTGCATAACCGTAGATGAAGCGCAGCGAAACCGCCGGATTGCGTCCCCAAAAAATAGAAGCCCCGCACGGGGCGAGATTATCCGCCAACATAACCATAATCTCGCCCTTGCAGGGCTTTGTGAAGAGGGAGATGTCTGATCCGTAGGTTGCGCTGCGCTTCACCTACGGTTATGCACATCTCGTCCCTTGCGGGACTTTGAGGAAAACAGTTGCCGACTTTTTGGGTTGTTAATCGTGAAATGGGCGGACAGTTTCCGCCAACCTTATTTCCAACCTGATTTTTCTAACAAAATAACCTTAGTAGCAAGGAAACCTCCCTACAATTAACCTTATTACCTTATTTCTTTATGTTTTTAATAAGGTAATAAGGTTGATTGGTTTGGAACTTTGGGCTACTAAGGTTGTTTTGTTCGGAGAAATCAGGTTGGAAATAAGGTTTGTCCCCGCTATTGTCCGACAAATTTCCCAGTCGGCTGACACCGACGCAACCCTTCGGCGAACGATTGCCTTAAAGTCCCGCAAGGGACGAGATGTGCATAACCGTAGGTAGAGCGAAGCGCAATCTACGGATCAACACCCCCCAACACCACAAAGCCCTGCAAGGGCGAGATTATTATTGTGTCGGTTGATAATCTCGCCCCGTGCGGGGCTTATGTTTTTTGGGGTCATAATCCGGCGGTTGCGCTGCGCTTCACCGCCGGTTATGCACATCACACCCCTTGCGGGGTTAAGATTCCGATTGCCGTGTGAAAACAAAAATTTGTTGGCGAACACCGACGCAACCGTCCGCCGACAAATTTCTCAGTCGGCTAACGCCGACGCAATCGCTCGGCGAGCAATTGCCTTAAAGTCCCGCAAGGGACGAGATGTGCATAACCGTAGGTGGAGCGAAGCGCAACCTACGGATCACGCCTCCCACAAAAATAAGCCCCGCACGGGGCGAGATTATCAATCAACACAACCATAATCTCGC
>JAITQV010000040.1 GCA_031288765.1 Planctomycetaceae bacterium | reverse complement strand
AGGTTTGCACCACCGTTCGTGGATTGTGCAATTCGACCAACTGAAACAAAACCGCCGTAACGATGCCGAAAAGTTGTTAAGTCTTTTTGATCAAGGAAACCGCACCTCCAATCGCCATATCTTGAAAGTGGACGAAAACGAATACCCCGAAATGTGCCGCCCTATAATTCGGCGTCTTCTCATGGCGTCGGGAGATGCGGATATTCAGGCGGAAATGGAAATGGAAGACGATTTCATGAAAGAGCTTCAAGACAAGGAACGCTCTATCATCGAAAAAGACAGGGCACTTGAAAAAAAAGATAAAATAATTGAAGAAGACAAAAAAGTAATTAAAGAAAAAGACAAAGCACTTGAAGAAAAAGATAAATTAATTAAAGAAGAGAAAAAAGTAAATGAAGAAAACAAAAAAGCACTTGAAGAACAAAACAAATTAATTAAAAAATTGCAGGAGCAATTGGCAAAAAGTCAGTGATAAAACTCTTCGTTTATACATCCTCCTGATTTTTAACATCATAGTTGTCCTCCAAAATCCCGCCGAATCATTACAATATAAGGATCATTTCCTACCGTTCAAAGTATGGCTGCGTGCGGAATGAATTTGTTAAAGAAATGGAACGGGAGAAAACATTGTAATTGTCCGTTTCATAATTGTTTACATAACGTGAAATGATATTTTTATCGGGAAAACAAAATTGATTGTAAAAGTTTCATTTACAAGTATTAAATTGATACCTTGAATACTTTTGAGACGCAAATAACATCTTCCGAATCCGCCGGAACAATGTTTCGATTCGCACGGATTCAGGAAAACAGCGATTGGTTATTGCCTGTTCTAATCGTTATACTTTTAATTGCCTATTTTTTTCGGCGTTACCGGATTGACGCCGCCGAACTGAAAACATGGCAACAGACAATTCTATTGGTGTTGCGAATTTCTGTGATTTTCGGGCTGCTTGTTTACTATCTCCATCCTCAATGGGAATATCTTGTCGGTTATTCCCGGGTTGCCGTTTTGGTCGATTCCAGCGCCAGTATGGGCAATCATGATATTTCTGCAACAGCCGATGAAAAAGAAGATTATGAGGATAAAATCTCTGCCGGACCAACTCGATTGGATGCGGTTATTGATTGGATGGAACGGAGCGAATTACTCGAACGGCTTGCGGAAAAACATAATGTTGTTCTTTATTCTTTTGACACGGTTTTGCAACAAAAAAACCAAGACCGCAATTTTGCGAATCATCTCAGGAATCTCAAACCCAACGGCGAAGAAACCGCAATCGGCAATGCCTTGTTTGAAATTCTGCAACACGAACGCGGTCAACCGCTTGCCGGAATTATTTTGTTGTCCGACGGCGGGCAAAACGCCGGACGGGATATTGATACGCCGTTGGAAACAGCGCAACGGTTGAAAATTCCGGTTTATTCGATTGGTGTTGGTCGGACGCGGCAGCCGCTCAATTTTCGCGTCGGAAATATCGACGCGCCGGAACGGGCATTTCCGAATGATCCGTTTACGGTGAAAGTTCCCATCGAAATGATCGGCGGCGAAAAAAACAGTGAAACGGATAATGTTGATGATAATGTAAACAATATTACAACAATACCGGTTGAGCTTTGGATGCAGCCGATAACATCGGAAGAAACTTCCGGCGCTTCCGCTTCCGCGAAAATCGGCGAAAAAGAAATTCGGATTTCCCAAAACGGAACAGTTGAAACGATATTTGATGTTCGGATTGCGGAACCGGGCGGAGTGCGGTTGACGGTTAAAATTCTTCCGCCTGACCGTGATCATTTATCCGCCGACAATCAGCAGCAAACCGCTATTGAAATTGTTGACAGGAAAGACCGTGTTCTTTTATTTGCTTCGGCTCCGAGCCGTGATTATCAATTTCTTTGTTCGCAGATTTACCGTGACAAATCCATGTCGGTTGATGTTTATCTTCCTTGGGCAAGACCGGGTGTTTCTCAGAATGCTCATAAAATATTGGAACGGTTTCCTTCCACGCGAACGGAAATGGCGGAATACAATATTGTTGTTGCGTTTGATCCGAACTGGCGTGAACTTTCCGACGAACAAATTAATGTTCTCGAATTTTGGGTGGCGCGGCAAGGCGGCGGATTGATTCTTGTTGCCGGTTCCATTCATCAGGCGGATACCGTAACAGGTTGGGTTACGGAAATGGGAATGGAAAAGATTCGTGCTTTGTATCCGGTTGAATTTTGGGCAAAACAATCCGCATTCGAACATCGTTATCACGCGGACGAACAGGCTTGGGCATTGAAATTCAGCCGTGCCGGCGAAGAATCCGAATTTTTGAAACCGGCGGATAATCCGGCGGAGTCCCGAACTTTTTGGAACGAGTTTTCCGGTTTCTACGGTTTTTTTTCCGTTAAAGGAGTTAAACCCGCCGCAACTCTTTTAGCCGCTTCCGGTTCACCGGAAATAATGGGACGTACGGAAACCGGAGCGTTAATTGTGGAACAATTTTACGGAGCCGGACGTGTTCTTTATCTTGGCAGCGGCGAACTCTGGCGGCTTCGGCGTGACGGCGAAAAAGCATACGAGCAAATTGCAACAAAAATACTCCGCTATATCAGTCAAGGGCGGCTGCAGCGGGAATCTGATCGCGGTTCACTGGCAACCGACAAGCAGCGTTATTCACTGGGTTCGATTGCTCAACTTCATATCACCGCCAACGATGCTCAATTAAATCCTATTACGGAATCTACGGTTCCGGCGGATGTTCTGTCGCCGTCGGGAACACTCCGAACCGTTCAAGGAATTATTGATCCGAATATGCCCGGAACTTATCAAACGCATCTTCCGTTGACCGAAGAGGGAACATGGTCAATCCGGTTTACTATTCCGGGAACCGAAGAACAAATCACACGAACGGTTCAGGTGCGTATGAGCGATTTGGAACGGGAATTTCCAAACCGGAATGAACAATTGCTCACAAAATTAGCAACAAAAAGCAGCGGTGTTTATTTTCGTTCGCCGACCGATGCGTTGCCGATGGTTAAAGAATCGACTCTTTATGGTAACATTGATTTCTTCAAAGAACCCGACCCGCAATCTTATACCGGTCAACCGATTACGGAACTTCTTAAAATTCGTTCACAAAAGGCGGTTTCCGACACGGCTGCCGAAGAAAAAATGTTACGATGGTTTCTGTTGATATTTTGTTCTGTTCTCATGGCGGAATGGACATTGCGGCGTTTGATGAAACTTGTATAAAATGTAACCCAATAAAACCATGTTCCTTTTTACATCCTGTCAGGTTGGTGCGGAAACAATATTCAAAACAGAAATTCGCCGTCTGTTTCCCGAATTTCGTTTGTCTTTTTCACGTCCGGGTTTTTTGACGTTCAAAATTCCTGATCATCTGACATTAGATAATATCTCTGATTTTGCAAACCGTTCCGTTTTTGCAAGAACGGCAGCTCTTTCACTCGGAAAAATCAATCCCGAAAAAACAAATGCCGAAACAACAGATACCGAAAAAACAAATATCGAAACAACCGAAACACTTACATCTCTTGCCGGTAAAATATGGGCAATTGCGGAAACAAACCGGATTTTTGTTAATCGGGTTCATGTTTTTCGGCGTGATCCGTTGCCGCCCGGTGAAAAAGGTTTTGAACCGGGGTTGGCGCCGGAACTTCAGATGTTACACAAAACTTTAATCGAACATTCTCCCAAACCGAAATTTTTAGGGATTCGCCACACGGATCCAAACTATCCGGCACAACTCAATGAAACCGTACTTAATGTTGTGGAAATTGATCCGGGTTGTTATTTTATCGGCGTTCATTCGGTTTCGAAAGGTTTACCGATACAATCTTGTTATTCGGGCGGAGTGTTGCCAATTACGATTCCCGATAATGCGGTTTCAAGAGCTTGGCTGAAATTTGAAGAAGGGCTTCGTTGGTCGGGATTTCCTGTAACGAAGGGCGATTATTGTTTGGATATTGGAGCGGCGCCGGGGGGCGGTTCGCAAGTTCTTTTGTCGCGGGGAGCGAAAGTTTTGGGGGTTGATCCGGCGGAGATTGATCCAACCATCTTAAATCATCCCGATTTTACACATATTCGCAGCCGAATTAATCAGACAAAACGATCTTTGTATCGAAATATTCGTTGGATTATTGCCGACATTAATGTTGCGCCCAATTACACGCTTGATGTATTGGAAGAATTGGCAACCCGAAAAGATATTCCGCTTTGCGGAATGTTGTTTACTTTGAAACTGTTTCATTGGTCGTTAGCCGAACATTTACCGACATACATTGATCGGTTACAACATTGGGGATTTAAAGATATTCGGGTCAAACAATTGGTTTTCAACCGTCAGGAACTTATGGTTGCCGTCCAACATCGCCGTTAAATCTTAGAACACGTAAGAATTTCCGTATCTATTCAACCATTCACAAATGCGCTATTGGGAATCACAGATTGGGGATTGTGATTAACAATTTGGCGCAAATTCAGCGGAATTTTTTCCAACGCCAGCAAAAGATGTTCGGTCGAAATGTAATCATCTTTCATGGTTTCGGCTTCTTCGCCGGCGGCAAAAAGAACCTGTTGGAGTTCGCCGCTCGGCTGCGGAACCGCCCCGCCGCCGGAAACCTTCGGCAATTGACGCAACTCCGCCTCAACCATCGTGTCCAGTTGCGAAAGACGACAGCCAACCGCCTCAAAACAAGGACGAATATTACCGTC
>JAITQV010000629.1 GCA_031288765.1 Planctomycetaceae bacterium | reverse complement strand
TGTCGTGTGACAATCGGCAATTGTCGTGTGACAATCGGCAATTGTCGTGTGACAACCGGCAATTGTCGTATGACAATCGGCGATTGTCGTTTGGCAGCCGGCAATTGTCGTGCGACAGCCGGCAATTGTCGTTTGGCAACCGGCGATTGTCGTGTGACAACCGGCAATTGTCGTATGACAGCCGGCGATTGTCGTGTGACAATTGGTAATTGTCGTATGACATTTTTCGATATTTTTAGAGTTTACGGGTGATTTTCTGTGATCTTGGGAGTTCATATACTTTGAACGACAGGAAATTACCTCTTATTTTTAATAGGGAACCACTAAAAATTATTCGTAAGTTATTATTTTTAACAACAAAACTAATTTTTTTAGATGTCTCTATTAAAAAAAGAGGTAATTTCCTTCCGTTTAAAGTATATATCCGAACAGCAATTCCTTGAAAACCATAGATCTTCAACCTTATTGGCGACCGTTTTGGGTCTAACTTTTGCCGTCCACCTCACTCTACCCTGCTATAATTTGGACTTAGGTATAATTCAATTAATACTCCTCCAATGGTCTAATACTACAAATAATACAGCAACATTAATCCTTGTGACAGGATAAACAAGATTTACAGGATTTATTTGATTTTTATCCTGTTAATTCCGTAAATTCCGTCAAAAAACAGACACGGATCTTCACTATAAAAGCGGGACTTGTCGTTTTCGGAAATTGCTGTTATTATATCACATACTTATATTGCAGTTCATATTGGCATGACACGCGGCATTAGACGCGGCATAACACCAATTGCTCAACTTCCACACAACGATCATTTCAATCATTTCAGGTAAAATTATTTCCGCTCAATACCCATCACTTATTTTATAAATTAAGAGGAGTTTCAACATTGTTACGTACAAAGACTTGCGGCGAATTGCGAAAAAACGATCTTGGTTCTTCGGTAACTCTTGCCGGTTGGGTTGATTCCGTCCGCGATCACAGCGGTGTTTTATTTATCAATTTGAGAGACCGCTACGGATTAACACAAATCGTTTTTTTGCAAGGAATTAACAATGAAATGTTCGATACGGTTCGTTCCCTTCATCCTGAGGATGTTGTCCGAGTGACCGGAACCGTGCAACTTCGACCCGAAGGTATTGTCAACAAAAAAATTCCAACCGGCGAAATCGAAGTAAATGCCGAAAAAATCACGGTGTTGAACCGCACTCAAATCGTTCCGTTCCAGCCTTCCGCACCGGAATTGCCCGCCGAAGAAACACGCCTCCGATACCGTTATCTCGATCTCCGCCGCCCCGCTATGCAGAAAACATTGATGTTGCGGCACCGAATTACAAAAGTGTTGCGTGATTATTTTGACGAACAGGCTTTCGTTGAAATTGAAACCCCCATGCTCGGCAAAAGTACACCGGAAGGAGCAAGGGATTATTTGGTTCCCAGCCGTGTGGCTCAAGGTCGGTTTTACGCCCTGCCGCAATCTCCGCAACTTTACAAACAAATTTTGATGGTTGCCGGATATGACCGGTATTTTCAGATTGCCCGGTGTTTCCGCGACGAAGACTTGCGAGCCGACCGGCAACCGGAATTTACGCAAGTCGATCTGGAAATGTCGTTTGTTGACAGTGAAGATATTATTGAAATTATCAGCGGTCTCATGGTGCGTCTGATGAAAGAAGTATTGGGACGTGAACTGAAATTGCCGATTCCGCGAATGAGTTACGATGAAGCAATGGAACGGTTTGGGCATGATGCTCCTGATCTTCGTTTTGGTATGGAAATTGTCGATTTGACAGATTTGGCAAAGGAGTTTGAGTTCCGTGTTTTCCGAAGTGTTGCGGATTCCGGCGGTCGGGTTCGGGCAATCAATGTAAAAGGTGTTGCCGCAAAATATTCGCGGAAAGATATTGACGGTCTCAATAATTGGGTGATCGAACAGTTTGGGGCAAAAGGTATTGCGTGGCTCAAAGCCGATGCACAAGGAATATTGACCGGTCCGATTGCGAAAAATTTTACCGATGCCCAACTTCAACAGATTGCGGAACGTCTTCATGTCGAAGCGGACGATTTTTTGCTGTTTTCGGCGGATACTTTCGGAGTAACTTGTAAAGTGTTGAACGGATTGCGGCGGCGTTTGGCGGCGGAACTGAAATTAATCGATCCGAACGAAATGAATTTCTGTTGGGTGGTGCATTTTCCCATGTTTGACTGGGACGCCGAAGAACAACGCTGGATCGCCATGCATCATCCGTTCACCGCTCCGTTGGAAAGTGATTTGCCCTATCTCGCAAAAACAGAATCGGAAACATTTTCTCCCGAAAAAGTCAGAGCGCAAGCTTATGATCTTGTACTGAATGGCTTTGAAGCGGGCGGCGGAACGATTCGGATTCATGATTCGCAGGTTCAGTCAAGAGTGTTTGATCTTTTGGGATTGTCAATGGAAACGGCAAAAGAACAGTTTGGTTTTCTGCTCAATGCGCTGCAATTCGGTGCTCCGCCGCATGGGGGAATTGCTCTGGGGCTTGACCGGCTGGTGATGCTGTTTGGCGGGTTGGACAATATTCGTGATTGTATTGCGTTCCCGAAAACAACCCAAGCCGCTGATTTAATGACCGGAGCGCCCGGTTCCGTCGCCATAAAACAACTTGAGGAGTTGGCGATTCAAATCAAACCGGATAACACGAATAATCGAATAATGTAAATAGTATAAACCCTAAATTCAATTTTTTTAGCGAAAAGATTCTCTTTTTTGATGAAAAACAAAATTTCCTTTTCGGTTATCCGGTAATTCTGACGTTTTAACAGATTGAAGTGCTTTTTTATGGGGTGTGCGGTTCTGCCGTACATGGTCGGGAATTTTGTCGGTCACAAAAAATAGTGAACGGATACCGGAAAACTGTTAAAGGAACGTGTTATGAACGGATTTTGGAAACAAAATCGTATTCTGATCTCAATCGTGACGGTATTTTTGGTTCTTGGAATTGCTCCTTTGGTCGTGATGAGGTTTTTTCCGTCAGAACAGCCCAAGACGGCTTTGCCCGAAACGGAATCTGAAGGAACATCAATCGAAACCGCTGTTGAGGATGTTGATCAACAACGTCCGTTTAGCCGTTTTCTCGAAACTTCACAAGAAGAAATTGAGGAAGCAAAGAATGAAAATAAGAATGTAGAAGATACTGATCTGATTATTTCTGCCCGATCCGGACAAATATTGTATCCAATTATCCAACAACCGGAAACAAATTCTGAAGTTCCTGTGAAAACCGATGCGATATCAATAATTCCGCCGTTTGTGCCGACTGATAATGTTGATAAAAAGAACGTCGAGAACCCCCAATCGCCTCCGCCTAAACCAGCCGATCCGGAACCGGTAAAAACAGAACCGCCCAAACCGGAAATTCCCAATCCGGAACCGGTTAAAACGGAACCAATCAAAACAAAAACAGCCAAAACCGAAACAAACAAAACAAAATCAACAAAAAAGGAACCGAACAAAATTATTACAACAAATAATTCGTTGGAATTAATTCCGTTTTTGTATTTTTATCAACAATCCCGTTCCGGTCACCAAACCGTAATTCTTTTTCCGGTAACACCGGAACATGCGCCGGTGGTTTTTGAAACAAAACCAACACCGGCAATAGTTCCGGTGATTCCGATTGTTCCGGTCATGTCCATTCAACCGGTTTATTTCCAATTGATTTATTTCCAATCTATTTATTTCCAACCGGTTTACACTCCGTTTATTGTACCGATTATAGAATATTATCCGCCGCTCTTGTAAAAACAACAAATGATTTATGGTCCCGGTATTTCATGCATTTCGCCATCGTTGACTATCGAATACGATAACAAAATCGAATACGGCGGTACTATGTTTGAAATTGGTCTTACATGCCCATCTCCAAGCACAAAATTACAAATACCGGCATGATAACTGCCGAAACCGTATTCCCATAATGGAGTTTTTGTTGCATTGGGATCATTGGGAAATGCCAATGGCAGA
>JAITQV010000624.1 GCA_031288765.1 Planctomycetaceae bacterium | reverse complement strand
TTGGGATTGTATATCGCTGACATTATCTATTGTGTCAACAACTTGCAAGATACACCGGAAGATATTGTTGGCTTGGCAATGGGAGAGGATAAAGTTAGAGTCAACTTAGAAAAAATGTTACCCTATCTTGGTTTCTTTGGTGATGTGTTTCAAGTTCCGCCGAAAATCAAAAATGATGTGCGGGAAAAGATCGGCAAATTTAAAGAGTTGGAAACACAACTCAATTCTTCTTCAACTCCACGATTCAAACAGGAAAATTTGCGATTAGAAATAAATACGTTGAAAAAAGAAATTCCGCCGAAGGAATTCGAAAAGGCTGTTAAGGAATATGATAAAGTTGAAGCAGCCGACAGACATAACAAGTCTGTTCTTCGATTACTTGGTGCATGTCGTCAATGTACTGCACATTTCAAAGGTGAGAATTCCATTTTCTTTCTGGAAAGCCAAAAACTCAAAACAGCATTACAAAATAAATATAGTAAAACCGACTGGGACATTATTGAACAATCCTATACCAAACGGACAGAATCCATCAACAAAACATTTCTCGATCATTCCAAAGTGAATTTGCGAATTCTTTTCGGACTTTTTGATACAGTTGAAGAGGACGAAATTATCGAAGAATATTTTCGTTTTGCGATTCTCAAAGAAGGAAAGAATCTCGGTTTGAATATGACTTACCTACGGGAAACGATGCTCGGCGAATACTTAAAGCCAATTAAAGACGACACGAAATTTGATTCTTGCCGCAGCAAAATTTATCGTATTATTGACTATATTCTCTATCGTCAACTTCACGATACAGACGAGTTGGACAAGATGGTTGCCCAATTGCGGGAAACACAAGACACAGAAACAAAAGAAGCATTGTATTTGTCCTTCGCGGAAACAGCGTGGAAACAAACGCAACAGTATATTATGCCGTTTTATAAAGAATTTTCCGGCAATTCATACCCTGCTTTTGATTCAACACCGTTGAATACACAACTTGATAAAAGTTTACAAAAAATTACAGTTTCTGATATTCCTTTTGTTCAGATTATTGCTTTCCTTTGTAATTTTTTGGATGGTAAGGAAATCAATGAGTTGCTCTCCGCTTACATTCACAAATTTGAAAATATTCAATCGTTTATCGACACGTTGCAAGAATTGGGCGAAACCGTCAACTTCACGCCAACTTATGAACTTTTCAACGGTAACGGTATTGCCGGAAAAATTGCGCAACAACTTCGTTTTATTATCAGCATTGGCAAAATGAAAGGTGATTTAAGCGATGCGAAACGTCCGCTGTTCAAAGCGGCAATCCGAATGTTGGGAATTGAAAAACTTGATATCGAACAAGATGATGAAAAGTTTAATAAATGGCTTGAAGAAAATGTCCTTACAGGCGACCCAACCAAGAAAAAAGATTGTAATCCGTTTCGTAATTTTATTGCGAAACAGGTTATTGAATCGCGGCGTTTCATTTATCTTGTCCGTTACACAAAATCGCAAACTGTGAGAACATTGATGCAAAACCGGCACATTGTCCGTTACGTTTTAACGCGGTTACCGGAAACGCAAGTTGATAAATATTATGAACGGATTGACAGCGGTAACGAAAAAGAATTGTCAAAAAAGATTGATGCATTAACCAATAAACTTTCTGCCCTTTCGTTTCAATCGCTTGTTGATAATCGAGGCAAAATTAAAGACGCTTCAAGCCGTCCGGGTAAACGAAATATGGAAATCGAAAAACTCAAGGGACTCGTTGGTTTGTATTTGACAGTTGCCTTCGTTGCCATCAAGGGGCTCGTCAAAGCAAACGCACGTTATTACATTGCGTTTTCGGTGTTTGATAGAGATATACATTTGTTCGGTAAAAAATTGAAAAGCGACGCGAAGTTTCTACCCAAAATTAAGGATGATATGGGAAAAGATAGGGATAATTACTTCGCTCTCACGCAGTATTTTTTGGACAAAGATGACGAGACCGACATCAATAATGTGTTCGTGTTAAAAGACGGAGAAAAATTTGGTAAAGCGTTTCGGGCTTTTTTGAAAACAGTAAAACATCATTTCGACAAAAAATGGCGAGAGATTTTTCGCAACAATATTGGCGAAGCAAAAGCGATTCATAAAACCGGATTTCTTTTGACATCGGTACGTAACAATGTCGAACATTTGAATGTGTTGACAGAATTACCGAAGTATGTTGGAGATTTTAGAAAAGATGACAAAAAACCGATGACTTCGTATTTTGAACTTTTTCATTATGTGTTGCAACGTATGATGACCGAACCGGATTATGAGAACGGGATACTGAAATTACAACATTTCGCCGAAACATTACAAAAATACCATACTCCAAGTAATGATTTAATAAAGGTGATGTTTGTTTCGCTTGCTTATAATTTACCGCGATACAAAAATTTAACGATTGAAGCATTGTTTGATGAGGACAGCGAATCCGGAAAAAAGTTAGTCGAAGAACGAAAGCTGAAAGAAGAAAAAAAAGAAAAAAACGAATTAACACTGTTTGATCTTCCGGGTAAGACCAAAAATGAACGTTAAAAAACAAAAATTATTTAAATGAATTTCTAAAAATTAAATAAATATGTCTTTGGCAATGTATTTTTAGAAGTTCCTTTAATATCAACTCCCTATCATGTTACCGCCGAAAATGACAACCGATTTCATCCGGTGTTAGGAATTCATCATTGTCATCCACGTGATGCGTTTTGTTTAGCGGATGATTTGATGGAGCCGCTACGACCGCTTGTTGACTGGGTTGTAAGAATACAATTTAATGTTTCAAGACATCTGGAAACACGAAAGTTGACAAGAGAACTCACGCCGAGAGTGAAACAAGAATTAATTTATCCGCTTACAAGTTATTTCAATGTCAACAATGAGAAACGGAAATTGTTTG
>JAITQV010000590.1 GCA_031288765.1 Planctomycetaceae bacterium | reverse complement strand
AATGACGGCGTAACTATCGAATTTCCGTAATTAAATATGAAAAAAGAAACACGAAAATATTACCATGTTTTCGCGTAACTGTCTATTTTTATTAACCACAGAATACACGGAACACACGGAAATTAGTAATTTGATAAGATCACAAGTTTATTTTTAAGGATACAAAATGAATATAATAACAAAAAAATATTTTTGTGTCCTATTTTTTATAAATAAACTAACCTTAAAGTTGTACATAAACATTATTACTATTACAAATTCCGTGTATTTCGTGTATTCAGTGGTTAATAAATAGACAATTACGTTTTCGTGCTTCCCGATTTCCAAATTTTCTGTGATTTTGTTTTCAATTATTACCGCTTTTACTTTTAGGAGTGTTATGAAAAATCTTTTATTTGTGTTTTCAACTCTTGTTTTATTAACAAGTGTTTCATTAACCGGTTGTGGTTCGGGTCTTCGGTTTGGCGGAACGGTTCAATTCGACGACGGAACTCCCGTAGAAGGAGCATTGGTCAGTTTTATTGATGCGAAACGTCAATATGATGGTCTGACCAATGCTCAAGGACGTTACACACTCACCGGAGCAACACCCAAAGACGGTATTCCGCCCGGAGAATATCAGGTTGCGGTTTCTATGCGCAGCAATGATGATGAAAAATCAACTTTTCCGGAAAAATACGCCAGTGTTGAAACTTCCGGTTTGACCTGCAAAGTCAATGAAAAAGAAAATTCGGCGTTCAATATTACCATTATAAAATCGGAAAAGAAATAATATGGTAACAGTTTACGCAAAATAAATCATACTTTGTAACGCCAATCAAAATAATCGATCTGTTCAATAACAAAAAATATTTGTTTGTTGACGTTATGAAGTATATTTACGCTGATTTACAATCAGATTAAACAATGTTTCGGCGAACGGTTGTTTACCGGATTGAATAGATACGGTGTTGCGATTATGAAGAATGTGTTCTGTTGGGGACAACATGTTGGGGTTCTCTTGGTTTATTTGCAGCCTGATCCCAATAAGGCGACAAGCGACGTAACCGCGCAACAATTTCAGGAAACTTGTCAAGAACAAAATCAATCTCACTCTCCACCGTGTACCGACTCAAACTAAAACGAACAGAACCGTGTTTCGCCGTAAAAGGAACGCCCATTGCCGTTAAAACATGCGATGGTTCCAGCGAACCGGAAGTACACGCCGAACCGCTCGACGCACAAATTCCAAGCGCACTCAATTGATACAAAATCCCTTCGCCCTCAATGTAATGAACCGCAATATTAAGCGTGTTGGGCATCCGTTCCGCGCCGGAACCGTTGACTTCAACATTGGAAATTTTTTGTACAATTCCGTTTTCCAATTTGTTTCGTAAATATTCTATGCGTTTTTGGTCGTCAGCATGATTTCCGGCGGCACATTCAACCGCCTTCGCCATACCGATAATATACGGAACATTTTCCGTACCGCCGCGCCGTCCTAATTCCTGATGTCCGCCAATCAAAAACGTCCGGCATCGAGTTCCGCGCCGAAGATACAAACCGCCAATCCCCTTAGGCGCATGAAATTTGTGTCCCGAAAATGCCAACATGTCCACATTACGGAAATTGCCGTTCAATTGGATCGGAATTTTGGTCATTGATTGAGTTGCATCGCAAAGGAACAAAATAGACGGATCGGTTTCCTTGACAACTCGTGAAAGCCGCTCAATCGGAAATACAACTCCGGTTTCATTATTTGCGTGCATTATTGCAACAAGCAAAGTATCACTCCGCAATTCCCGTACAAATTCACCGAGATTCAAATTTCCCTGCCGATCAACACCAATAAACGAAACTTCAAATCCTTCCCTTTGTAATTCTTTTCCAATTTCGAGAACAGCGGGATGTTCGACGGCGGTGGTGATCAGATGCCGCCGTTCGGGATTGGCGCGAATCGCTCCGAAAATCGCAGCGTTGAGACTTTCTGTTGCGCAGGAAGTAAAAAGCAATTCCGATGTGTATGATGCGCCGAGAAATTGAGCAATCAATTCACGGGCGGATTCAACCGCATGCTTAACCGGTTTGGCGGCATCGTACATCGAACTCGGATTAAAATATTCGTCGCAGAAAAACGGCGCCATTGCGTCCCGAACTTCCGGCGCAACCGCCGTCGTCGCATTATTATCAAGATAAATCATCTTTTTAGTTAAATAGTTATGAGTGAATAGTTAATAATTGTACAAGCGAATATTACTATTACAGAATTGCCCCGCTTGCAACATTATTAACCATTTTATCGGTTAAATTCCGCAGTTCAATATTCGAGGCAGGCAACCCATCGCCGACACAACCACTCAGAACGTTTGCCTACCTTATAATTTTCGTAATAATTCACACTTAACTATTACGATTAAATTCGGTCGTCCAATCTTCGAGTTGGCGGGATAATTCGTCGGTCAACAGTGATTCCTCTAACCGCCAGACCCAGTTTCCTTCGGCATGACCGGGAAAATTCATTCGGGCTTCGGCAGGAAGTTGCAATAAATCCTGCATGGGAAAAATCGCAACATTTCCCGGTGAACTCATGACCTTTCGGATAATTGCTTCGATAATTGTCCGGCGGTTCAGCGCGGAACCGGAAGGAACAAACGGTTTGAGCATTTCCATAAGGAATTTCAAATCCCAAAACGGTTCCGCTTTTTTCCGGTCGGCAAGAACTTCGTCGAACCAGGCGGCTAACGTGTTGGTATCGTGTGTTCCGGTGCAGACCAGCGAATTTTCTTTCCATTCGGCGGTGGCGTCGGTGTTTCGCCGAAAATCAAAATGAAACTGAAAAACATTGATTCCCGGAAATCCGTAATGATCACGCAGTTGGTGAACACCGGGATTCATCACCCCCAAGTCTTCCGCAATCAGTTGAGCGTTGGGAAATTCACGCAAAATTGTATCGAAAAAATCGTATGACGGTCCCGAAACCCAATAACCGGCATCGTTGGGATCAGGTTGGGGAGTCATACTAAAATAATTGTAAAAACCGATAAAATGATCGAGCCGAATCGCATCGAACCGTTGCAAAGAATTTCCGATTCGGAAAGTCCACCATGCGTAATTTTCGGCTTTGTGAACTTCCCAATCGTAAAGCGGGGCGTTCCAACGTTGCCCGTCGGGGTTGAAACTATCGGCGGGAACTCCGGCAACACGGTTCATGTGTCCTTGTTCGTCCAGTTGGAAAAGCCGCGGATCCGACCATGTATCAACACTGTTTTTAGAAACGTAAATCGGAATATCACCGATTAAACTGATACCGAGATTCCGGCAATAGTTATGAAATTCATTCCATTGGAGCGTGAATAGGAGTTGTAAAAAAGTTTGAAACAGGATGGATTCTTCGAGTTCGGGATAGAGGCGGCGCAGGGCGTCCTGGTCGGCGTGCCGTAACGTTTTGTCGTGCCAGCATGTCCAATCGAATGTTCCAAACTTTTCACTTAATGCACAAAACAGGGTGTGAGGACCGATCCAGGGATTTTCATCAACAAACTTTTCAAAAGCCGTGTGATATTTGGTGCTGACTGATAAACGCCGAAACCGGTCGAATGCTTTTTTCAGACATTGCATTCGGGTTTCGCGGGCGGCGTGAAAGACGGTTCGGTTTTTTGGGGCGAAAGGAGTTGAAGGTATTTCTTCCGGTTCGAGAAGTCCGGTTTGCACCAAATCTTCCAAATCAATGTAAATCGGGTCGCCTGCGAAAGTTGAAACGCTTGCGTAAGGCGAAAAGCAATTATCAATCGGATTAACCGGCAGAAGTTGCCAAACTTTTTGACCGGAACGGCTCAGAAAATCGGCAAATTGTCGGGAACCTTCACCGAGATCGCCGCAAAAAGAATTGCCGGGAAGCGAGGAAATCGGCATTAAAACGCCGCCGGTACGTTTTTTTAAATCCATTTGACCATTCCGATTAAATTTAAAGTTTTAAGGATTTTTTTATTTTCACGAAAAACGGCAAATTGTCAATATGGAACGGTAAGAGGATTAGAAAAAACGTATCTATTCAGTGTATCTATTCAGTGGAATGTTTCATAAAACCTCATTTTTCAATCTAATTTTTCAAAACAAAACAACCTCAACAGCCAAGAAATCCACACACTATTAACCTCATTAAAAGGGTAAAAAAGGAGGCAATGAGTTCGGTTTTTTGGGAAAATTGCTTGCGATTGTTGTTAAATTGGATAGAATGGGCGGTTTTTTCTGCGTCATTATTCCACAAATTGCCGAATTGAGGCAAAAAAGTGAAAAAACTATACATGAGATAATTTTTATCTCTCGTGAAATAGGTTTCATCTCTCGTGAGATGGATTTTATTGTCGTGAGATAATTTTTATCTCTCGTGAGATGAGTTTCATCTCTCGTGAGATGGATTTTATCTGTCGTGAGATGGTTTTCATCTGTCGTGAAATGGGTTTTATTGTCGTGAGATAATTTTTATCTCTCGTGAGATGACTTTTATCTCATGTGAGATGGTTTTCATCTCATGTGAGGTTTTTCGGCTTTTGTAACACCTTTTTATCATTTTGCAGGCAAACGGCAGGCAACCATTCGCCGACGAATTTTCGCCGACAGCGTTCATCTACGCTTGCCTACCTCTTGATTGGAAACCTTTAAGAAAAATCACAAAACCCCAATTGATGATTTCAAATAGTACATTTGTGATAGTGTATTTGTGAATGACTGAATAAATACGAAAAGACAACTCATTATTACATCTACATTCCCGCAGAAATATATCCAAAAAATACCGCAAACAATTAAATATACTCACAAATGTTACAAAGCGGTCTTTGGTTTATTGTTAAAATAATTATAGTATTGGCGTATTAACGGTACTTAACTTTTTTTTCAAATTTTATCAACAAATTGTTCAAGAACTCGTATTAAACATGAAAAGTTAAATATGAAAAGGTTAAAAAACCATGAACAATTCAACTATTTTATTCTATCGGTATGATCCATTGAATCGGTACAATCCGCTTGTTTGCAGTTAGATAACGGAATTTTTTGAAAAAAATTCTCAACTTTTAATTCCCAAGAGTAGCGTTTTAGTTTATAGTAATAATCACTGAATACGAAACCGCAAAAGATTCCGTCTTCAATGATTGTTTTTTACCCGCTCGATTTCACCCAATATTCATGGGGGACCAATACCATGAGCATAACGTTTTTACTTACCAGATGTCAAGCAACGTTCCGGTCCCTAATCACTCACTTCGTTGTGAATGAGAAGAAACAAAGAAAAAACGCAAATCCCCATTTTTTTATCCTGTCCGTTTTCATTATTGGTACGGTTTTTTTCCTCAATCAACAAGTTGCCGCCGATTCGGGAAACACCAATAAAGGAACAACAGAAGATGTTTTGCGTCAAGATATTCTGCGTTTTGTCGGACCAAACACCGCCAATATTGCCGTAACAGGCGATAGTTTTTTGATTCGTTTAAATCGCAGAACCAATGATGCAACAAAATACGGAGTTGTTGTTTATGGTGTTGATCCTGTTGAACGGGCATTGCTTCAAGATGCTCAGGACGGACGTTGGGACAATTTTGATTTGTTTCGGGCGGCGTTGATTGTTGAGGGAATACGTGATCCCAACAAAATCCGTAATTACGAAACACGGCTTAATAAAATTGTTACTGAAGCCAATGTTCAATTACAAACCGCTCATCTGGAAAATTCTCCCGAAGCACTTACCCAAAAATTATTCGAATTACTGCATCAAAGAATTTTGACCGATTCGTACGATATTGATTGCACCACTTTGGGCAAAGTTCTTGAGACGGGGCATTTTAATTGTGTTAGTGCGACTGTTTTATTCAATTGTCTTGCTTACAAGGCTGGTTTGGATATTTACGCTTTGGAAATGCCCGGTCATGCTTTGAGCCGTGTCAAATTCAAAGGCACATCAATGGATATTGAAACAACTTGTCCCCAATGGTTTGAACTTAAAGATGACATTGCGCGAAAAAATGCAACAATGCAGCGTGTTGCGCCTGCTGTTCCGGCGGAAACGTATCCCGTAACAGGCAGGAATCAGTTCGCCGATGCCGATATTACCAACGCTCTTTCCGCCGCTCATCCCATTCCCAAACAAAAAGATTTACCCAAAAAAATTCGTGAGATTTCTCCGGTACAATTGATTGCGACAATTTATTACAATAAGGGCTTTGATTTTCACGCGGAAAAACGATACGCCGAAGCAGCAATGTCCAATGTCAAAGCATTACATCTTGATCCGGTTAGCGTAACTGCTTGGGGAAATCTTATGGCGGCAATTAACAACTGGTCGATTGAACTGACAACGGAGTTGAATCCGAAACGTTATGATATTGCGGCATTGCTTTTGGATCGGGGAGTTTATCTTGATCCGGAGTATGACAAATTTCAGGCAAATCAGCTTCATATTTACTATTTTTGGATTCGGGATTTAGCGGTTGAGGGCAGAAACAAAGATGCCAAGATAGTTTTTGCTCTTGCCGACCAACGGTTACCCGGTAATAAAGAGTTGGCAAATCTCATGCAGGCAATTGAAAAACGATAACTCCGTCGTTTATTGAGTTAATAGTTTCCAGCCATTTCTGTAAAGTTTCCGGGCATCCCTTCTGGATTTGCGGAAATTCCCAAACTATTGGCTGGCAAACGGTTTCCGGTATTTTTGGGTTTTATGGTTAATAGATAGGCTGTTACTTTAACGGTTCAACCGATAACGCAACACCGGCTATACCAATTCCCGGTTCGGTGAATTTAATTTCGATTGCCTCCCCTTTGAGAAGCCCGTCAGGAATCGGAAAACAACGCGTAACAAATTCAACGGCATCAGGTTGTCCTGTTCCCAATCGGTAAGATTCCAACGATTGATCTCCGATTCAAAGAGAACATTGACATTGTAGGCATTTTGCAGATGTTCGGCAAAATTGACATAATGTATTCGTACCGGAAAATCGG
>JAITQV010000539.1 GCA_031288765.1 Planctomycetaceae bacterium | reverse complement strand
ATATGTAATTTTGCCTTTGGTGATGGTTCGGTAATGGCAGGAGCCAACACAATACACCCATCAATCATTTGCAATTTATCTCATGTTTCCGATGGAAAAGATGCAAGTTTACAATAAATCACTCACGCATTAAATTTCTGTTTTCACTAATAAAGGCAACCTTTCACCGAAGGGTTGCCGACCTTGAGAATTGTTAATTGTAAAATAGGCGAGCGATTGCCTATCTGACTGAGTAAATTACCTCATTAATAAATATACCTCCTTAAAAGAGTAAAAAAGGAGGCAATAAGTTTGGTTTTTGAGGAAAATTATTTGCTATTGATGTTAAATTGGATAAAAAAGGAGATTTGTCCTGCGTCAATGTTTAACAAATTGCCGAATTGAGGCGAAAAACCGAAAAAAACTCTCAAGAGATTTTTTTTATCTCTCGTGAAATGGATTTCATCTCACATGAAATGAAAGTCATCTCTCGTGAAACAGAGTCCATTTCTCCTGACTTTTTCGCGATTTCTCGCAAGAGATGAGTTTCATCTCTCGTGAAATAGGTCTTATCTCTCGCGAAATGGTTTTCGTCTCACGGGAGATGGTTTTCAAAAAACGTTTTTTTGATTTTATCTCTCGAGAGATTTTTTTTATCTCTTGTATGTTTTCCGGCTTTTGTAACACATTTTTCCGGTTTTCCTCACTCATTAAATCACCAAATTCTTTATCCGCCAAGTTAATCGTTGTCAAAAATTGTATCAAAGGCTCACTCGTTCCGATAAAATTTCAACAACCAAACGAAGCACAACATCAGGATCGGAATTGCGTGAAAGATTCGGCGGCATCGGAATATAAGCATGACGATCTTGCGTAAAACGAATTGTTCGGTTTTGGCGTTTCAATTTTTCACGAAGTTTGTCCATTAACGATTGTGAAACGTAATCAAACACAACATAACCGCTGTCTCCGGCAAGACCGGATTCCAGTTTAATCGCCCGAATCCGATAACCGTGCGCTAATACCCGAATTTTTGCGTGAATCAATAACCGTTGCACTTCCGGCGGCGGTTGACCGAAACGGTCAATCATTTCGTTGCGCAAATCGTTGTATTCTTCCAATGTTGTTACACGCGTCAGCCGCCGGTAAAGATCAATCTTAATTCGTTGATCTGTTGTATAAGACATCGGAATAAGCGCAACACCGGGTAAATCAAGTTCCACTTCGACAACCGTTTTCGGCGGTAACTGTTTCAAAGTTCGGACGGCGGTTTCAAGGAATTGACAATACATTTCGTAACCAACCGCGGCAATATGACCGCTTTGTTGTGTACCTAAAATATTGCCCGCACCGCGAATTTCCAAATCACGCATTGCCAAATGAAACCCGCTGCCGAGATGAGCATACTCTTCAACCGCCCGAAGCCGTTTCGCCGCTTGCGAATGAAGCATCTGATTCCGCCCCAGCAAAAGATAACAATACGCTTGATTTTTGTAACGACCCACACGTCCGCGAAGCTGGTGCAAATCCGCCAAACCGTAACGATCCGCTTCGTCAATAAAAATAGTATTCGCATTGGGAATATCCAAACCGCTCTCAATAATTGTCGTACTCAAAAGCATATCGAATTGATGATCAATAAACGCCTTCATTACATTTTCCAAATCATCATCCGGCATTTGAGCATGTCCGATTTTAATACGGCATTCGGGAACAATACGTTGAATCCGTTCCGCAAATTCTTCAATATCGTACACACGATTATGAACGAAAAATATCTGACCGTCACGGTTCAACTCCCGCAATACCGCAGAACGAATCAACTCATCGTTGAACCGGACAACTCGCGTTTCCACCGCTAAACGGTTTTCCGGCGGCGTTTCAAGATTTGAGATTTCCCGAATTCCCAAGAGCGAAAAATGTAACGTTCGCGGAATTGGTGTTGCGGTCATTGTCAGAACATCAACAGAATCCCGAAACAATTTTAATCTCTCCTTGTGATGAACCCCAAAACGCTGCTCCTCATCAATCACCACCAATCCGAGATTTTGAAATGAAATATCCGAAGAAACAATCCGGTGAGTTCCGATAACAATATCAATTGTTCCGGCGGCGAGATGTTCGATAATTTGTTTTTGTTCCGTTTTCGTTTGAAACCGCGACAAAGCGGTAACAGTAATCGGAAATTCCCTCATTCGTTCGGAAAATGTTTTGGCGTGTTGTTCGGCGAGGATGGTTGTTGGAACCAAAACAGCAACCTGATAACCCGCATCCACCGCCTTGAATGCCGCACGAATTGCAACTTCCGTTTTGCCGAACCCGACATCGCCGCAAAGCAACCGATCCATCGGACGCGGAAGTTCCATATCGTGTTTGACGGATTCAATGGCTAAGAGTTGATCGTTTGTTTCCTGAAACGGAAACAAAGCGTCAAATTCACGCTGCCAGTCGGAATCAGGAGGAAATGCAATACCGGGTTTGGCTTCACGGCGGGCTTGCAGTTCGATCATCTCTTCCGCAAGATCAAAAACCGCTTCCTGAACTGTTTTTTTGTGACGCGCCCAAAGTTGACCGCCGATTTTTGCAAGTTTCGGTTTGTATTTACTGCCCGCAACATATTTCTGAACAAGACCGATTTTTGAAATCGGTACATAAAGCACTTGCGAATCCGCAAATTCCAAATGAAGATGTTCTTCTTGCTGTTGTCCTTTCATCAAGGTTTCAATACCGCGATACCGAGCAATACCATGCGAAACATGAACAACAAAATCACCCGGTTTAAGATCAAGAAACGAATCAATAACTTGTCCGAGTTGACGCCGTTTAGGACGAGGAATATCGTGACGCTCCAGTAATTCGGAAACAGAAAGCAAAAGAAAAGAAGACCGGGAAACTAAAAACGAAAATTCGGAATGTTGTGTATCTCCTTTTTTTGATTCAATTTTTGCATTTACACTGTTTATATTTACACTGTTTATATTTATACTGTTTGTATTTTCACTGTTTGGATATTCACCGTTTGGATTTTTGTTTTCTTTTTTCCGCAGAAGTTTGAATCCCGATGAAAGACGTCCTTCGACAAAATGAAGTCTTGATTCTTTGACCGGTTTCAAATCCGCAAATAATTCGGAAAGACGTTTGATTTCCGCTTCGGTTGGACAAAAGAGATAGATTTCTTCATAATCGCATAAATTAAGTTCGCGGCACACTGTTTCAATATTTCCGTGTAACCGTTCCACCGAAGTAACCGGCAAATGAACATGGATATCCTCCAAACCTTCGGCAAGATTTGAAAAACTTGCCGTCGGATGTTGCATAATTCGCCGCATTGTTTCCGAATAATCAATAAGATTTGTGTTCACGCTTTTATCCGTAACAATCAGGTTTGCCTTTGGAGAGGGGTAAATTTACCTAAAATTT
>JAITQV010000516.1 GCA_031288765.1 Planctomycetaceae bacterium | reverse complement strand
CCTGCCCCCCCCCCCCTGGTTTACCAGGCTTTCCCATTTTAACATTGGAATTTTCTCAAAAAAATTCCACAACACCACAAACACACATCTAACAAAATTTTCCATTGTAAATCTCCTTTGATATTACAAGGTTTATATTGAATTTCTCCTGCACCCGTTCACCAAAAAACGCTTGGCAAAAACAAAACCGGTCACAAATTCAATAACACCCATTGTAACCCGACTTCCAAAAATCTACAAGGGGGAATTTCGACTATTTTGATTTTTTCTCAAAGTAGGTTCCGATTTTTTCATATCTTCTCATATTTTTTTAGATTTTCTTCAAAGTTGACTCCGATTTTTCTATTTTTTCCAAAACGGTTGTATCGGTGTAGGGGCGAAAAATCTTTCGCCCCTACACTATTCCACGATCAACTCCCCACACTCAACGAAAATACGATGCCCTTTCAGGGCGTTAATAGTTATTTATGGACATTAACCCGCCGCGTTGCGGCGGGCTGGATTCTATCGCCCTTGCAGGGCGTAGGTAGGCAACCGCTCGCCGTAGCGGTTGCGTCGGCGTTAGCCGACAATGAATTTATGTTATGTTGGATGTTTTGATTGCCTATCGGCAAGCGGCAGTGGGTGAAAACCCTTCGGCGAAACGCCGCCTACCTTTTGATTTCCTACCCAAAAACAAAAACAACCGAAAAATTCGGTAATCATAAGATAGGCAACCGTTCGCCGAACGGTTGCGTCGGCGGTTTACCAACAACAAAGAATTACAAAAAACATAACAATTAAAATTTCGCAAATGTTGGGATTTATTTATAATTGGAATCGAGTATAATGGTTTTGAAAAAATTATTTTATACTCTAATTTAAAGAGATTGAACGTTTTATATGATTTTGTTTTCAATTGTTCTTGGTTTTTCGGCATTACTGCTTAGCGCCACATTCAGCGGTTCGGAAACAGCGTTTTACCGTATCCCCAAACTCCGCCTCCATCTTGATGTGATGGCAAACGATCCGGTCGCCAAACGAATATCACGGCTTATCAAAAATCCCAGCATGTTTGTTGCAACCGTTTTGGTCGGAAATAATGTCGCCAATAATATAATCTCTTTTGCAACCGTCTTATTCGTCTGCCATTTAATGCCCCATTCCCGCGGAATCTTTGTTGAAATAGGATCAACATTGATTCTCGCTCCGTTTTTGTTTGTTTATGGAGAAATGTTTCCAAAATACCTCTCGCTGCGTGCGCCCAACCGTATGCTCCGACTCTATTCGCCAATTCTTGTTTTTTGCTATTGGTTTTTTATTCCTGTAACCGCATTGCTCCAAATCATAAACATCGCCCTAACACGTTTTCTCGGTACCCCCCGCCAATTACTTCAATGGACATTGGGACGGCAGGAATTGGTGCGGGTACTGGACGAAGGACAGGAAACCGGAATCCTGTTCGAAGCACAACGACGTTTGGCAAACGGAATCTTCAACGTCTCCAACCAACTTATTAAAAATTGGGTCATTCCCCAATCCCACTTTCCAATAATCACCACCAATATGAAACCGGCAGAAGTTCTTGAAATTGCACGGCAAAATCATTGTGTTGAAATGCCGGTTTATGACCACGAACAATTTCATGAACAATTTCTTGAAAGCCAACCCGCAAACAGTAAACCCGCAGACAGTAAACCTGTAGAAAAGGAATTCGGCGATATACCGGTCGGCTATGTCCGAACTATTGATCTCGAAATCGCCGTCCGTAACCAATTAGATGAACAATCCCGATTGTTGCTCCGTCTTTTACACACAGAACTCCCCATCCGAAGTACCGTCGAAATCTCCAGCCGCCATACTCTGCTGACAGGAATGATTTTGATACAAACACTTCACGGTTCATTCGGCTGCATCGTCAATGAACACCGCCAATGTATCGGTTTTGTCCGCTCCGATCAATTACGCGATGTTCTTCTCGGCAAAATACCGCCAACCAATCCGCCCGCTGTTTCCTGATTTTCCGCAACTATTTACAATTTAATTATTCATAACTATTTATAACACTATTTCCATGAAAACATTTCGGATGATTTCGCTCCAGTCCGGGAGTAACGGTAACTGTTATTTTGTTGAAACCGGCAATGTCCGGCTTCTTATTGATGCGGGAATTACGGCTTCACGGACGGTCGAACGGCTCACGCATTTTGGTATTGATATTGCGTCGGTTCAGGGGATTGTCATTTCCCATGCTCATTCCGACCATATCTGCGGAGCCGGAGTATTACACCGAAGATACAAAATTCCTGTTTGGCTGACTCAAGGAACTTACAATCAGGTAACAACACCGTCCAAAATTTCCAGAAAACTGGGAAAGTTACAAGAACCCCGCATTTTTCACGCGGGAGAATCTCTTCAATTCGAGAATCTGACCATCGAAACAATTTCAACTCCCCATGACGCTCCTGATTCCGTGTGTTTTGTTTTCGATGACGGTTTGACACGGTTGGGGATTATGACGGATTTGGGGTGTCATTTTTTGGGGCTTGGTGAAGTTGTGGAAACTCTTGACGCAATATTGCTCGAAAGTAATTATGACGAAAAGATGCTTGAAACCGGTGCGTACCCGGAAGAACTAAAACAACGAATCCAAGGTGACGGCGGACATCTCTCCAATACAGAATCCGCCGGGTTGATTCGGAAACACGGAAAAAAATTGCGTTGGGTCTGTCTGGGACATCTTTCCGAAAACAATAATACGCCGGAAAAAACTCTTGATACTCATCGGAAAATCATCGGCAATCATCTTGATATTTTCATTGCTTCCCGATACCAATGTACCGAAGTTCCTGTCTTGTATCATTGATCGGCAAAATTATTGAAATCAAAATCGCCGAGATATTTTCTATTGACGGCAGTTCGGATAATTATTTCAGGAATAATAAAATATTAAATCAATGCGGTTGTTTCGGGATAATTGAACATTAAATTAAAATTCTGAACCGCCGCACCGGATGCGCCTTTAATCAGATTATCGATTGCCGAAACGGTAATAACTCTATTTCCGGCAACACGCACGGTAATATGGACAAAATTTGTTCCCGAAACATCTTTTGTTGACGGAAGATGTTCTACGATGTTGACAAACGGTTCGTTTTGATAAAAACGCCGCAACGTTTCAAGCAACTCGTTTTGTCCGACTTGCCGTATCGGTTTCGAATATATTGTTGACAAAATGCCGCGATCCATCGGAGTTAAGTGCGGAGTGAAAAGCACATGTGTTTGTTGACCGCTTGCGGCAGTGATAATTTGTTCGATTTCCGGCGTGTGCCGATGTGTTCCAATATTGTACGCCGAAATATTTTCATTACATTCGGGATAAAGGGTTGTGAGTTTTGGTTTTCGTCCCGCGCCGGAAACACCGCTTTTCGAATCGATAATAATGTCCGTCGGTTCAATCAGACCGGTCTTAATAAGCGGTACAAGCGGGAGAATTGCCGAAGTCGGATAACAACCGGGATTCGCAACCAAATTCGTATTGATAATCTGATTCCGAAACAGTTCGGGAAGTCCGTAAGGTACTTTACCGAGCCGATTCGGATCAGGATGTTTTTCGGCATACCACGTTTCAAAAACGTCAACAGCATTAAGCCGGTAATCAGCACTCAGATCAATCACTTTTGTTCCGTAATTCAACAATTCCGGTACAATTTTCGCCGAAGCCGTGTGGGGCAGGCAACAAAATACACACTCCGAACGATGGGCGATTTCTTTTGGTGAAAGATTTTCGAGTGATAAATTGAGTCGACCGGACAACGAGGGATGTACCAATTCGGCGGAACGCGTGTCTTCACGGCTTGTCAATGCCGTAATCTCCGCGTTCGGATGCCGTAATAAAATTTTAATCAGTTCCAACGCGGCGTAACCGGTTGCTCCGAGAATTGCAATTGTTGTCATAATTGTTATGTAAAGTGTGGAATCCGGGTAACCGTTGCTGGGTTGATACAAAAACTTTTCGTTTTATCGTTTAACGGATTAAACATCACAAATTTTAATTCCGTTACGAAGCGATTCGATACCTTTTTTCGGTATAAATTCGTGGGCGATAAAACCTTTGAAACCGGTATCTTTAATTGCTTTGATAATTGCCGGATAATAGAGTTCCTGTGTTTCGTCAATATCGCTGCGTCCCGGATTGCCGCCGGTGTGGTAATGCCCGATCACATCTTTGTAATCACGGATCATTTGAATGACATCTCCTTCCATCCGCTGCATGTGATAAATATCGTACAGAAGTTTGAATCGTTCGCTGCCGACTTTGCGGGCAAGTTCACCGCTCCAAGGTGTGTGGTCGGCTTGATAATCTTTGTGTTCCTTACTGTTGAGCAATTCCATAACAATTGTTACGCCGTATTTTTCGGCAGCCGGCATCAACCGTTTAAGCCCCGTAACACAATTGGCGAGTCCTTCTTCATCGCTGATTCCTTCACGGTTGCCGGAAAAACAAATCAGATTGGGAACTTTTTTCTCCGCCGCAACCGGAATTGCCGCTTCGTAACTTTCAATCAATTTGTCATGATTTTCCAAACGGTTGAATCCTTTGGGAATTCCCATGCCGGGACCGTTTCCCATTGTTACGGTTAAATCGTATTTGAGCAGTAAATCCCAATCATTGGGACCGACCAAATCAATTCCGGCCAACCCGATTTTTTTAGCGATTTTACAAAATTCCTCCATAGGATATTTTCCATAACACCATTTACAGACGGATTGTCGGGTTCCGTTCCGAACGGTTAAGGCTTCGACATGTTCCGCATTAAGTGTTTCGGAAGTCTGAGCGGAGAGGATTGTCGGCAACACAACAGGCAATACCGCAACAGCACTACCGGTTGCCAATGTTTTGAGAAGTGAACGGCGTGAAATGTTTGACATAGTAATTATGTGGGTTAAAAGTGAGAACATGATAAATGATTAAAAATAATCATTTACGGAAATGCAAAATAATCAGAGTAATAGTATAACCAAAAAGAACCGAAGTACAACTATTCCTCAAAAAAAGAGTCATTTGCCAAACTATTACGCAGGGCAAACTTTATTTTCAACCTGATTTTCCGAACAAAACAACCTTTGTAGCCAAAATTTCCTCATAAAACCAACCTTATTATCTCATTTTTTTAATAAGGTTGTTGTGGTGTGGGCAATGTTGCTACTAAGGTTGTTTTGTTCGGAAAAATCAGGTTGAAAATAAGGTTTGTTCTGCGTAATAGTTTGACAAATAGCTGAATAGATACAAATTTTACATAGTTCTTTTCATGTAAGGATAAGTAGAGAAAGGTAAATGGCAAAAGTTAGCCTCAAAACGGTTTTGTATAAGGTGTACTGTTTGCATGATCGAAACATTAATTGTCCGTTCTCAATCCATCGCCATTGACAGTTAATTGTTCGGAGAGATAGGACAGATTGTATAGAATTGTGAAACGTTCCTAATACCACCTCCTTCAAATAATTTCTTCTCAATGTTTTATCGGCAATTGGGATTTTTTTCAAAAATTGGAATATAAACTTTATTGTTATTCAAAAATTAAAGTCAACAATAACGGGATCTTTTTCGGTTCTTATTACTCCCCGACGACCATCACCACTCGCAGCAACTGTTACATCAAATCCATACCGTTTAGACCAAAGAACTTTTCCTGTATCAAGACTCCATAATTTGGCTTGTCTATCTTCACTGCCGGACAAAATATATTTGTTTCCATTTTTATCATAAATAATTCCCATTCCTTCAAG
>JAITQV010000513.1 GCA_031288765.1 Planctomycetaceae bacterium | reverse complement strand
CATTTGGATTCCAGCAATCGTTTTCACGAATTATTTAATTCCAAAAATGAAGTGGAACTTGAAAAAGAATTAAACAAACTCAGTAAAGATGTTGTATTTGCAAAAATAAACGGCAGCATTGAATATCTTCAAAAAAATTTAACTTTGAGTAAAATTATCCGGACCAATGTTGATAGACGGTAATGAATATTATGATAGCGTTCATTACTGCGCTGCCCAACAAATGTTCTAGCCCTGTGTTTGCCTAATAAATTTGAAATAGCCTAAAATCATCAGTACGATAATAGAATTTAGGACATTTTTTAAGCATTGCAACAAGAAATGAAATGAATTATTATTTCTATAATATTCAAAAAGCAACAAATTTGTTTAGAAATTGTGTTTTGCACATATTATTAACTGTACTTTCCAAAAATTTTTGGAAAGTACAGATAACTCTCCGTTCTCTATTAATGCCGTACCACACCAACAGGTAAGGTGTTATATTTTATAGGGTTGGGCGTTTCGTAGGCGGAATCGGTGAAAAACGGATCAAACGGTCCCGGACGTTGAACAATGGGAGCCGTCATAATACGCGGGCGTTGGGAAATCCAATCCTTCCCCTGAAAAACCGGATCTTCCATACAACGCACTTCCTCCGCCCCATAATACGGTCCCATCGCATCAACCCACAAGATCACTCGAAGTAAATCATCGCCCGTTACTTTAATACCGTTGTGTTGACCGCTCATCATCCTATGAATTAACCGGCTTTTGTACGATAACTTTTTCATCGGCGGATAAGTTGCATAAGCCGCCGGATCACGCTGATCATACGCCTCCACAAGAATCGTGTCCGCCCAGCCAAAACCGCCTATTTGTTCGGTGTTGTCCGGCGTTTTGTACGGCGCCCCCCACGTCGGACTGCCCATCAACGTCATATACGGTTCCTTGAAACCAAGAAAACCCGGTCGAAGTGCGGCGTTGAATTTTTTGTACGCTTTATGTTCGGGATTTTGGTGACATTCGCCGCAATGTTTATCCAATACCGGTTGAACATACCGCTCGTAACTTACCGTAATATCGTTCCAAGAAACCGGCGTGATTTCCGACGGCGCACGCTTTAAGGCTTTACCCGTTTGCGCCGTAACCGGTGAACGCGTCATCGATTCGTGGCAACCCAAACATCCCCGCGTTTCACCGGGTAAAACACCCGTAAAACTTTTCATCGTTTGTAACGCAAGTTGGTTTTCGTCCAGTAATTGGAAATGAAGAGCAATTCCCGACGGCGCCGTAAAACTCACGCTGCCGTCTTCTTCTATCGGAACTGTTCCGATAATTTTCTTCACACCTTCCGATTGATTCGCCGATATTTCCGGTCCCGATGAAACATAATTCCTCTTGTACCAATAAGTATAGGTTTTATGTTCAATCGACCAGATACGCAAATACTTTGCCTTGTTACGAAGTTCTTCGGGAGCATTGTCGTACACATTATTACTGTAAATCACTCCGGTTTTGGGTGTTGCCCGTTCTTCCCACGCGGGCCACTCCACCCGTTCCGCCGCAATTTGCGGAACAATTCGCGGACGAACCGGTTGCGCATCAAAAATATGATGATTGCCTTCAAACACCAATTCGCGGTTGCCGTGCGTGTCCATCAGCAAAAGAACGAATTTTTCCGCAACATTTTTCCCTTCCGCATTTTTCGTAATCCGGCGTGCCGATACTAAAAAATCTTTTTCGCTAAGCGGATACGGCGAATAATACGAACTATAATTTCCGGCGGTATGATAATTTTCCGATTCTTTCGGATCAACAGGACCGTTACCGGATTCGGGCCAAGCGACCTCTTGCGTAACTTTTGTTAAACCGTCGGGAAAATTGAAACCTTTACCCGGATCAATAATTCCGACACTGCCGCTAAACCAGTTATGATGGGCGGAGCCGGTAAACATAACCCGTTCACTGCCGGGGATTGACCGGGCATCTTTCAGCAAATCGGGCCACACCGATTGATTGCCCCAAAACGTTTGTACTTGGGTTCCGTCTGTATTCATTGTCCAAAGACTTTGCGCACGCCAAAGCGGTTTGTCCGTATATTCCCAACGTGTGTAAATCACGCGACCGTCGCTCATTACGGACGGCGTGTATTCCGGTTCGCCGTTACGGGAAATGATGTACAAATTTTTATCGCCCGGTTTTGTATCCAGCGCCATGCGAGCCAACACGAATGCGTTTGTCGGCGGCATACAGCGTACATAAATATGTCCGCGTGTAGTCAGGAACATGAAATTTTTACCGTCTGGAAGATAAACCGGATCGAAATCATCGAAAATTCCGGCGGTTAATTGGCGTTCGCCGGTTCCGTCAATATTGATTTCATAAATATGAAAATTCTTTTCGTTATGCGGTTTGAAACCGACAAGCACTTTTCGTGCATCATACGAAAGATCGGGACGCCAAAATGAGCCGTGTAACGTTTTTTGGGGCATCAATTGTGTTTGATGTCCGCCCGGATTCAAACCTTGAAGCGTCATCAAACGCCCGCCGGGAACCGCCATGTAACCCAAACGATGCCGTGTTTCGTGTTGAAATTCATTTCCCTGCGGCAGGGGACTATCAACATAAACCAGCGAATCAAAATCAATCACCGGATTTTTGAACATTATTTCCCGTTTCACACGGCGAATTGCAAAATATAAATCCTGATACAAATTCTGATCCAAATTCTGACTGTCGCCGGACGATGTTTTGGCTTTTGTTTCAAATTCCTTGAGTTGTTCCAATTCCGTATTGAAATTAACCGTCGGGAATTGTTTCATTATTCTTACCGCCAAATCTTTTGCCCAGCCGATTTCCTGCAAGGAGCGTTCTATTGTTGGTTTTCCGTCACACTGAAACAACCATTCTTTTTCGAGAAGTTTTTGTGTTTCTTCGGCTGTCCGGTTTTTGACCGGCGGTGTTTCCGGTTTTCGATACGGAGCAACCGCTTCGGAAACATGCGGACGGTTTTCCACAACATTTTCCATATCAAGAACGATTTCGTACAAATTCCCTTCATTCCGTTTGTACGCCGCATAAAAATCTCGGACACGCTGCCATTTTGTCCGGTCGGTATCGGAGAGAAATTTCCATTGATTTTCGGTCAACGGCAGATATTCGGTGTAGGCGGTTTCGAGTTGTTCGGCGTGGTTACGTAATTGCTGGGCGTTCCACGTCATCATCTCTACCGGACTGCGTTGATGTTTCACAAGATAAGCGTTGACTTCCGCCGGATAATCGTTGCGTAAAAAACGGTGAAGAGCAACGGAAGTTAGCGTATCGAATTTTTCCGCTTTGACAACATTTTCACGTGTTGCGAGCAATGTTTGCGGATAAGAATCACGTTTAACGTACAACTTTTTCGCTGTTTCTTCCGCATTTTTCAAAACATTATTTTGCGGAGTGTTACCGGCGGCAAACGCAGATTTAATTTCACCGGCGTCCAAAGCACGATTATAAAACCGTACATCATCCATACGTCCCTGATAAAATTCACCATTACCTTGAGAGGAACCGATAAAA
>JAITQV010000486.1 GCA_031288765.1 Planctomycetaceae bacterium | reverse complement strand
CACCAGAAACAAATTGTTTATATTCATTTCAACAATTATACCACAAATTATAAATGATTCAAAAAGATAATATCCCTTATCTACATATCTACATCAAAACCAAAACAAACAATCACACACAAGAACAATTTTTTAAATACAAATTTATCTCATCTATCAATAAAATATTGCATTGTCTATTTGCCTTCAACAGCCACGACACAATATGCTATTTTTATTTTGTAGATGTAAAACAGTTATAGACTAATATAAATTTGTTGATTAGAATATTGATATAGAATTTATGAATATCCAAAAACAAAAACAATTATGTTCTAAACAACATTGTTTTGATCTTGATGTAGGCTAACTGTTTTATACAAAAACATTCTTATCTATTAGCCAAAACGATAAAACCATTTAAGAACATATTAAATAGTCATTCAATTTTAATACTATTTAATAACCAACATCTTACATCAGATAATTCAAAGACATTACATAATACTATGTAACCGTATGAGAACTTAGTTCACTATTCTCAGATTGTAAACCAATATTATTTATAAACCATTTAAGACCCCTCTTAAATCTATGTTCCCAACGAAAGAATCTATAATCTAAAAACAAAACAAAAGAATTAAATGTTCTCTCATATAAGTGTCTTTTATTTATACATATAACCGATCTTTTACTATTCTTTTCTTTATTATTCTCTGTAATACTTATATTATGTTCTTTATTAGAACAATTATCTAAATATAAATTAGGACAATTACCAAGAAATCCACTATATATAATAAACCAACGACACACACCCAACGGGGTCCCGGAGTCTGCACATAAATTTTGTTTTCGTACATTATTTATCTTTTGCGTTGTTTTTTGTGGGTCATACGTGTATGTTATTCCATATATGACAGTGTGTTGGTGAAGAGTGCCGTCGGCGTGGCGTACCCATTTTCGGCATTTTTTGTAATCGTTAAATGAATAAGGACAAAGTTCTCTTTGAGTTATTTTAAGAGCACGTATAATAGTTTGTCCGTCAGCATGGGAAAGTTCGGAGTCGCCGCCAACTAATTTTTTAAATTCGGTCAAATCAAAATATTCGTCTTCACCGGCTTTGAAGTTCCATTTGCCGAATGATATTTGTGCAATCGTTGCAACATAGAGAAATTCTTTTTCCTTATTGTAAAAATAATCGACATGCCATTTTTTAAGTTTTTCTCTTAGTGTTAATGCCGGGGTCGTAGGATTGTTCTTATTCGATTTAAATACTTTGTTAGGATTGTTGCCTCTTTTCTCCAATGATCGGTGATGAATTGATTCGCCAATTTTTTGGACTTCCTTATAAGGCAACGGATTTTTCAATTGTGAATTGTACAATTGTAATGCCTTCAAAACGACTTCCAACGGCGGCAGTTTTTCGTTTTCCCGACACAACAAACCGGCAAAAGATGTTAGTGATTGGTTACGGTATCCGACTTTAATTTTATCTATCGTTGTTTTCCACAATAAATAATCTTTGTCAGCATCGGATTGTTCCGCATCTTCGGAAGTCATAAAGAATTTCCGCCAACCTACATGTATGGAAGTTCTATTAGTTTTCGGATCAATCCACACTAATCGTGATTCGTCATGATTTGCGGCATGACTAATTTTAAGAAGTTCGATAGCGGCTTCTTCAATTGGTGTTGTCGGTTCGGGAAGTATCAATTCTACATTGTCGGCAGAATCATTAACCGGTTCTAATTGTTCCGGTTGAATATTAAGTTCACGAGTAAACGGCGGATCTTTGGGTATTCCACAATTTTTCGGTTTTTTGACCGGTCGTTTTTCAACTGACTGTTTATCATCCAATTGTGTATCAGATACAATTTCGTCTTTTTCCGATATTGTTTTGTTTTCTTTTTTTATAGTTATAATTACTTCACTTGATTCTTTATTCGCTTTAGCGTTGAAGTAATTACGAAATTCGGGAAATCCGCTCTTCACAACCGGTTGTTCGGCTTCTTTACAATCTTTATCTTTAATGTCTTCGTCCGCCATCCCCGTAAACTTCGATTCTACAATATAATCCAATCCCTTTTTTTGAACATCATTAAGTGAACCAAGTTCTCTTATTGATTTAAAATTATCAAAAAGGATCACATCCTTAACCGGTAATTGTTCCAGGATTTTTTGGTATTTGCTGTTGCCGTGTTCCTTAATCCAATTACTGTCCAACCACCGATAAGAACCTTTGTCCTTAACACTACCGGCTGCACAAACATAAGAATGCGGATCGTTTTTAATGTCTAAAACGCCGGGTATAAGCGTACTTGATTTAATATTGTCATATTTTTCAATAAAAAGGTGTACACCCGATGTGTGATTGTCGCTGCCCGGAGTAAAAGCAACAAGCGCCTTCTCAATCATACCAAATTTCTCACAAAACCAATCAATATACTCCTGTGTCGTTTCGCTTTCAAAATTATCAAAATCCAAAACCGTTACATTGCCGCAAGCAATTGCAATATTGTAACCGGACATTCCGTCACATTCTCTGAAATGAAACATGTAATTTATATCTTTTCGGAAATAAGACGCATCTTTCACTCCATAAATACGGCTTCCGTTTTTATACCGATTGTATCCCCATTGATCGACGAAACTTGAACGTGAACCTAACGGTTTATTAGTCCCATAACGCAACGGAAATACTTCAAAACCGCGTTTTGCCAACCGATATACTTCTTTTTGGCAAATCCCAAAATTAAGCATCATCGGCTTATTCCATTTATCGGGGTTCCTCTTATTTTGTAGTTGCGAATAAACATAATGATTGTTCGCAATATAATACCGTACTTTTCGCCCGTCCCTTCGTTTATAGATATGATATTGTTCGTCTGGAGCAAGCGAAAAGGGATCAGCATTAGGATCACTTAATTCATTCAAAACAATATTGTAATCAAAAACATCCGATAAATACTGCCGACGATGCTGCTGAAAACGGTTTAATAATTGTTGACTTTTGGAAATTCCTTTTTCTGCCTTTTTTAATAATCTTTGGGCTTCTTTTTGTTCTTTTTCGGCGTTTATCCGAAATTGCCGTTCCTTTTCTCTTTGTTTTCGCTTCTCTTTTTTATTTTCGTCTTTCTCCGCCTTGAGTTTCGCAACTCGTTCCAAACCTTCTTGCCGCTCTTTTTCTCTTTTCTGTTTTTGTTCTTCTATTTGTTTTGCCGTTAATGTTTTACGGTTTTTGGCTTTTTTTGTAATTGTTCTTGGTTTTTTAATTGTTTTTTCCGGCGGGGGAGGAACATTCTCAAATTCAAACCCGCAGTCCGGGCATGTTTTAACATGAGTACGGACAATCTCTTTACACTGTGGGCAAATTTTGGTTATGGGAATATTGTTATCACACGGTGAATTATCGGAGATATTGTTATCGGAACGACAATCAGAATTAGAACCGCAATTGTTACGTTCTCTTAATATCTCATCTCGTATTTTCCGATATTTCTTATTTACATAGAAAAATCGTTTAGGATGATACACATTCCCATCGTCATCGAAATCAACATCATCAACAAAATCAGGAATAGAATCGGAATCATACTCTTCACTGTCATTCCCACTGAAATCAACGGCATCGATAAAATCAGGAATAGAATCGGAATCTAAATCAAGAGTAGAATCAAAATCATACTCTTCATTATATTCCTCGTCAAAATTAGAAATGGAAAATGTCAACATAACTATTCGGTAACGACAAACTTGTTCAGGAAAACGTCACCGAACAAGTTTGTTGACGATTTTCCACTTATCACGAAACCGGCAAATTTGCCGGTTTTAAATCTTAGGATTTTTGGCAAAACAAAAACCATGTCCTCAATATACTCCAAAATTTATTTTGTGTGTGTTAAACCAAAAAATTTTCTAATTATTTTCTGATTGTTTTAACTGCTTTTGGAATATGCAATCCGAACACATAACTATATCTACATTCATTTTTTATTTCTTATTTTTAAATTGTTAAACAATTTCATTATCGTCTTATTTGTGAAACCGGCAAATTTGCCGGTTTTAAATTCACAAGATTTCGATTTCTAAAAAAATCATAACACCGACTTTACAACTAAATTTATTTTGTTGTGAAAAGAAATAAACAGTTAGGAATTCATCGACAAACCAAAAGGCGTACACAACTCTTATGAAAAACGCAACAGTGACCTACGTTCAAGTTTTCATTATTTCACCTGTATGAGAAATGTTCCGAGTTGCAAGCAAACAATCCTCATGTTGCCTAATTGGTTTGTCGGTGAATTCCTATGATTATATCTATTTCATTTTTATTTTCTGATTGTTTGAATTGTTTTTGAAATATGTAGTCCGAACAACCACATAACTATATCTACATTCACTCAAAAAAAATTATTCAACAATAAACAATATAGTTGTGTATTGTTTTTGCAAAATAGAATTGTTCTAAAAAACCGGCAAATTTGCCGGTTTTCTGTATTGGACTACTTTTCAACTTGTTCGGCAAGACGATTTTTTCGTTTCTTGGCTTCTTCAACTGCCAATATTACTTGGGAGTGATCGTATTTAGACAATACCGAAGAAGAACGTTGCCCCATAACCGCTAATGTTATAACCGGATTTTTGGTTTCGTGCATAAGTTCCGTTTCTTTCGCATGTCGTAATTGATACGGCGTCCAATGTTCAATCTGTTTATCCGGCGGGAGTGTTCGGTTTGCGATTTGTATCGCATTTTCTATCGCCTGTGCGTAAGAGCTGGGTTTGTAATAATCCGCAAACAATCGTTTGGGGTGTTTCGCCCGATGTTTTTGTTCCGTTTTTCTTGACGTCGTTTGCGGTTTTTTTCTGTTTGCCGCTTTACGTTCATAACGTTCTTTCATCACTTGATTTGGTGTGAAAATAAATTCATCCGGTTTTTTATCGGCAAGGTAGGGAATAAGTAACGATTGTTCAAATATCCCCAACGCAACCGCTTTTCCATGTCCTCTCCATGCCGTTTTATGTTCGTTTGGTTTATACAGCCAAATTTCATCACTTTGATCAATATCGCCAACTCTCATTCGACAAACCTCCCCCGGTCGCATTCCTGAATTTCTTTGTATTTGAATCATTGCCGAAATAATTGGGGGCAAATAGGGTAATGTCGCCTGAACTGTCGTATCAGGAACATCCAAACGCGGTATTGTTTCGGGTGCTTTTGTTTTCCCTTTCCGCAACGCCTGTACATATTTTAAGGCATCGGCAATAGATGCCGGAACCAATTCCTGCGCAACACCCCATCGGAATACTGTTTTAATTGTGTTTGTGAGTTTGTTGCAATACTGTCGGCTGAACGGTTTACCGTATTTACTTTTCTGCTCTGTCAATTGTTTTTGAACCGTTTTCAAACATTTGGGTCCAAACGATTCGACACAACAACCGGAATAAACTCCCAACAAAATCCGTAAAGCGGATTTGTAATTGGAATAATCCGGGGGACAATAATTCTCTTTAGCGTAGTCCAAAAACGCAACCGCCAAAGTATCAACAGTACATTTCCCGACAGGTACAACACTCGTTGGTGCTGTTGACCATTCCGCAACATACCGGGCATAATTTTGAGCGGCTTCTGTGCTGCCGAATTTACCGAGATAGATACGTTTTCCGTCAATCCGAACAAATGCCGTACCGCCGTTATTTCCCATTTTTGGGGGTGATTTAAGATTTTTTTGCATGATTCGCTCCTTTTGTGGTTTTAATTTTGTCCAAACTTGGACACAACTAATATCTACAATTACGAATCATGTAGTTATAAAATTGCCATAAGTATTTGTGTTATAAAGAGTTATAAACACTCTATAACACGCCGTACACGTACTCTTACAAGGTTGCCTACCTTTTATTGACAATTTCCCGCAAATATTCCGCGTAATATCCGCGTTTTCCGCGTTTAAAATCCCCGCTAATATCTTTTTGAACACGGAAAACACAGAAACTCGCGGAAATTCGCAGAATATTTCAAAGAATTTGTAATTTATTTTGGGAAAAGGGCATTGGCGAATCGTTTTAGTATTTAGAAAATACAAAAAATGTGAAATAATAAACCCAAGTAAACAAACAGTGAAATTTCCGATTGTTCCGTAATTGCTCTCAGGAAACACAATGTGGATGATCCCAACCAATTTAACCGACTCCTCGATGAATATCTTGACGCGTTGGTTCTTTACGCCGGTTTATGGAATCGGGCAACCGCAGAAGATGTTGTTCAGGAAGCATTTTTGAAATTATTGCAGGAACCTGAAATTCCCGATAACCCCCGATATTGGCTTTTTCGGGTCGTGCGGAACAAAATGATCGACCAATTGCGGCACGACTCAATGCGCCAACGGAAACTTGCCGAAATCCGTCAAAACCGTTGGTTTGAACCGCCGCCCAATGAACCGCTTATTACCGCCGATGAACTCCAAAACGCCTTGCAACAACTTTCCAAAGAACAACGCGAATATGTTACCGCAAAAATTTGGGGCGGATTGACGTTTGAGGAAATCGCCGGATTAACCGGTTCCTCCCGAAGCCGTGTTCATCGGATTTACCAAAACGCCCTGCAACTCCTCCGAAAAATTTTGAAAGATAAATTTTAACACAACTATGGATCAGTTTGAACAAAAATTAAGCCGCTTTCGTCCGGCAAAAGCAAAAACACTAAAACAACAAATCCTCAAACAGACAGCAGGAAATCAACCGGATTCCTTAACGCTTTTAACTGCTTTTCTGCTCAAATATTTCATTTCCGTCCGGCGGAAAACAGAAAGGAAAATCAAACATTGCAAATATCAGGCGAAAACAATTCTCATTTCGGGAATTGCCGGTTTTTTACTTGGAGTGTTTTGTGTTTGCCGGCTGTCCCATTCGCCCGACCGGTTGCCCCTCGAAGCCGCCGCCGAATCCGCCCGGCAACAATCCGTATCAATGGCTCTCGTGCCGCCCTTGTTATCGGACGAATCGCTTTCAAAATTGGAAAGTCCCATGGATTGGATACGGTTGATCCGGCAATATTCCCATGAAACGGCACAGGAAAATCAACTCGACAACAACTTTCATCAACATATTTTATTAAACACAAGGAGATTTGATTTATGAAAAACCAGCCCAAAAAACGCTGTTGGTTTTCGGAACGCAACATTATTGCGGCAGTCTTGACGGCGGTAATTGTTTATTTTTGTTTGATTCCGTCGCGGCTTATCGTTTCGCCGGAAACAACTCTCATTACACATCCCTTGAAAAAAAATGGGACGCCGGATTATTTTGCGGCGTATTCGGAATGGAACAACGAACGGTTGCGGAATCCCGAAGATAACGGGCTTCGCATGATGATTGCTGCGGTTGGTCCGATGCTTCTGGAACAACAAATGATCATGAAAACCGTGCCTTGGGACGAATTGCCGACTCACAAAAATAGTAAAGATTGGTACAAAAGATTTTGGTTGCCGCTTTGTTCGGCAATGTCTATTGATCCCGAAAAAAAACCGAGACTCGAATATCCCGATTTTCACGAATTTATCAAACAACTTCGCAACGAAAAATCCGGTAAGGAAGAAATTCAAAACGAAGAGATTCAAAATGAGGAAATTCGAAATCTTTGGAAACAATTAACCGGCAATCCTTGGACGGTTGAAGAATATCCCGAAGCCGCTTGTTGGCTTGAGAAGGTATCACCGGTTCTTGATCTTGCCGGAATTGCCGCACGGAAACCCAATTGGGCGTGTTATCGGCAAGCAGTAGAACCGGCTAACCTTATGCTTACTGTACTTTTACCCGATGTTCAAGCCTCACGAACACATGTTTGGAATTTACAAATACGTATTGGCGAACGGATTGGTCGGGGCGATATTGACGGAGCATGGTATGATACGATGACGATATTCCGTATCGGCAGGCATCAAATGGGCGAACCGCTCTTCGTTAATCATTTCATAGATGCCGCTTTTGAACGGCACGGATTCGAAGCCGTTCAGGAAATCTTAAAACACGGCAAACCCAATACGGAACAACTCAAACGTTTTGCGGAGGAATTTGATCACTTACCCAAACGAAATCTAATTGACATCAACAAATTTCCTTTTTTTGAAAAGCAAATATCTTTTGATGGTTTATTTCATCTTTCACACACCGAAGTGGAATTTTCACGTTCGATAGAAACAGCGTGTACGACCTGGTGGCAATCACTGTTTGTACCGACAATATGTAAGATGGCTTTTTCCTTGCCGTTTGACCGGAATATTGCCGCCAGACAACTTTCCGAACGGTTTATTCCCATTGAGGCGGCGATTTGTGAGCCGAATCCGAAAAAACGCCGTGATTTACTTCGAGCCGAAGCCGATGAACAGATTAAAATTGATAAAAATATTTATAGTAAGAGATTGGTTACGATTCCGCTGATTCGTTATCGTTCCCGATGGATTGGCGATTTTATTTATCAATTCTTTGCCTCTGCTTTTTTGAATTATTATCAGACAATGGATCGAACACAAGCCCAAAACGATTTGCTTCGAATTGCGATTGCGTTGGAGCGTTATCAGCGGGAACACGAAACGTATCCCGAATCATTGGATCAACTTATTCCGCAATGGATTGAGGAGATTCCGCTTGATATTTTTACGTCACGGGACACGCTTACGTACCGGCGGCAGGAAAACGGATATTTGCTTTATTCTTACGGTCAAAACGAAAAAGATGACAAGGGTAATCCCAAAGAGTATAACGATATAGTTATAAACATGAGTAGGGTTACGGATTCCGGCGGAAGTAAACCGCTTGATAATAATAAACCGCTTGAAAACAACAGTAAACCGGTTGAATAGGCGAGAGTTTTCGTTGTTTTATTATTTGTAATATTTCAGCGGGATTCTTTTTTTGAGAAGTTTGGTTTAATCTTCGAAGACGATCACCGAATGTTCGGTCAGAATATCAAACAACTCTTTGGCGTCTTGTTGCGTAAACCGTACCGTTGTCGCCAACGGATCACCCGGTTGCGGACGGTCGGTTCCATACAACACAACCCCATTGTTCAACATCAGTGATTTTTCATTCCACGTATCCGTCTTTGAACTGACATAAAACTCGCCGCGCAAATGCTCAATCCGCTCCCCCAACGCAATAGGAAAACGACCCGCATAAAGCCCGCCTAATATTAATGTCAATTCACGGTGTTCGGCGGAAATCTTCGCATCAAAATGACCGGCAATAACCTTCAACTCCGTTCCCGGTTCCAAAGGTCTGGCACCGGTAAGACCATTGATCTTCATTAACAACGCCGGCGAAAGATCAAATGTCTGTGCAATAGAATCAATCGAATCCCCCAACCTAATAATATACGGCGGCTCCAAAATATGAGCGTTGCGCGCATAAATCACATTCAACGCCAAACGATCCAGCAACGGCTTCATATAAACTTTTTCCGCTGCGTTCAATTCCTGATGTTCATAAAGCCGGCTTAACTGCACAAAAGCATTACGGATTTTTGCCGCCTCCCCCGATTCAATCAACACCGTCTGGGCTTTGATAAAACGTTCCACCGTCTCACGAATCATCGGAACTGCCCGTTGTTCCAACACCTCGCCAGCCGATACAGCCGGAGAACTTTCAACCGCAATAAACGGAATCGTATCTACCGCTCCCGCCTCCGTAACCGCTTCACCAACCGTACCTCCCGCGTCCGTAACCGGTTTTTCCGTTTTCGGTTTTATGGTTGCGGTTGCCCGCTCCGGCTCAATCGGAAATGTTGAAGTTACAGGGAGTATTTCTTTGGCGGCGGTTTTCTCCGTTTTTTCAGGTTTTTGCGGAACAAAAGAAATCATGGGGCGTTCTTCATTTCCTTTTCCCAATGGCGGCACCGGAGCAAAAACCACATCCGTATGAATTGAAGTTTGCCGGTAATCATTCGGTTTGAACGGAGGATATTTTTCTTCCGGCAAGGGCGATGTCTGGGAATACAACCGTTTGGGGGAATTTGTTGGAACGGGATTGGTAAACAATGTTGTGTTTTTTGCAGAATCAACCGGAACGGCAACAGTTTGTTTTATTTCCTGCGGTTCCTCCGTAACAACCGGAAGACGTTTAATCCGGCTGCCCGAAACCGCAACATTTCCGTCCTTAACCCATGAATTATTGTTATTATCCGGCGAAACGGTTCCTTGTCCGGCGGAAATAAGAGGTTCGGGTTTGGTAAAAGGCGGGGAAACCGGAACAACAACCGGAGTAATTGCCGGAGCAACAGCCGGTGCCGAAACAACGGAAGCCAAAAACGGATCAACCGGTTTTGGCAATGATTCAAGCGGTTTCAATGATTCGGACGGTTCGGCGGGATGTTCCGTGACGCCGGAAACCCTCCACGAATCGGAATTTTCTGTGGAGGGTATAAAAACTACTTCCGTAATCGGTCCGTCCCAACTTACCGGTTTGTCCGGCGGATGCGATTGAACCGGAGGAGGTATCGGCGTTTGGATGGGCGGCGGCGGCGGCAAGGGAATTGTTTGAACCGGAACCGGTTGAACCGGAATTGGCTGATTCGGAATCGTTTGCGGCGGAACCGAAGGCGGCGGCGCGGGTTGAACGGAATTGGGAATTACGAAAGGCGAGGCGGTTACGGTTGCGGGATTGGCGGGAACAAACGGCGGGGCTTCGGAATTTACGGCGAACGGCGGGGCTTCGGTTGTTGTCGTCAATACTGTTGCGGTCAGCGCCGGAGTTTCCGAACCGGCGGCGGGCAACAACGGAGCGGGAGACGAAAAAGAAGAAGGAATTCCAAAAGAACAAGGCGGAGTATTGGAACCTTGGATTTGCGGCGGCAGAACAAGCGGCGGCGCTCCTTCAACCGAACCGTGTGCTCCCGAAAGTCCTTCGTCTGTTGCCGATTCCGATGCCGAAATGCCCACTTCCTGCAAATAATGAATATCTTCTGTGGAGACGTTCAATTGCGGTGCCTTTTTCAACAGCGCGTAAGCCCCCACAACCGCAAGGCATAGCACTAAGGCAACAACAATTCTTTTGGCAATTTTCACGAACCTCTCCATAACAAATCAATTTCCCGTAAAACCCCTTTTGTTTACCCGCATACCGGAAAAAAAAGAGAACAGTTGCATAATACACAAAATTTCGGTTTTATTTCCAGAGCAATTTCCAAAAAAAATTAAAATTGACAACTTTTCGTCTTTTTCCCAACGCCCGTACCATAGTTGTATTAAACAGGGAAAGAATAAAGTTTAAGAAATGGAAACCAAATAATTAAAATATAAAGAATACATAAAATTTTGTAGTTATTCGGTTCTTTGTTGAGTAATGGCGCAGGAAAAATCTCCT
>JAITQV010000369.1 GCA_031288765.1 Planctomycetaceae bacterium | reverse complement strand
GAAGAACTTCAACTACCCAATGAAGACCATCAATTACCTATTGAAGAACGTTATTGTACGCAATTCTTTTGATTTTCTTGTCCGTTGGACAATTAAAATATTAACCTCAATTACCTCATTGATTGAACCAAAACAACAATAATAATAAGGTAATGAGGTTTGTTATTGGGGGTAACTTTGGCTACTGAGGTTGTTTTGTTCGGAAAAATTAGGTTGGAAATGCGGTTTATCCTGCGTTATTGCCCAACAAATGCCCGAATTGATACAATAGTTTTGGAAAAAATTCGAGAATCTGCTTGAAAGACAATCGTAAGTATTAGATAATTTGATGAAGTAAATACAATACTTTGGTGAAATATTGTGTTGGCGGTTTAGATTGTAGGATTTGCCGGATTCCGATTGTTTCCCGTTTTTTGGAAAATAAAAAGACAACCCCTAAAATAATAGTGTAAAATAATAAGAAAACCGTAAGTAAATAAACAAAAAACTGATAATCTCAAAGTTGGCGGTTTTTTTCCGAAAATTTTTTACCTACACGGTTTTGTAATTGTCTGTTTTTATGAATCACAGAATACATGGAATACTCGGAAATTAGTAAATTAATAAGATCACCGGTTTATTTTTTGAGGATACAAAATGAATACAATAACAAAAAAATATTTTTGCGTCCTATTCTCTATAAATAAACGAACCTTGAAGTTGTACGTCATTACTTTTACAAATTCCGTGTATTTCGTGTATTCAGCGGTTCATAAATAGACAATTACAACAATTGTTGAACCATTACAAGTAATTTATTGTTTCCAACCGACTATGAACGAATTTGACAACCAATTTTACCGCGAAACACCGGAAGAAGCCGCTATACGGCTTCGTGCCAAAATTGCTGCGGGGGAATCGTATTTGAAGCCGGAGTTGGCGAAAGTTTTAATGTTGTCGGCTCAACAATCGGCAATCAATCAACAGTTTGATGATGCTCTTTTTCGGATTGACGAAGCCCTTACTATTATGGAGAAACTGATTGAAACGGATCAGACGGAATTTCAGTCATTTCTGGTTCCTTGTTTTCTTTTCCGGTCAACAGTTACGCTGTTTCACCGCGGTCCCGAAGCCGGTTTGGTGGCTCTTAATGAAGCAATTCAATATTTTTCGGAAAAAACAGACCGGAACAATACAACCATACAAAACGGATTGGCGGTTGCCTTGATGAGTAAGGCAAAAATTTTGGCAAACCCGCTCGGAGCCTATTCAACAGCGATTGCAACTCAGGAACAAGCGGTGAAAATCTGGCGGCATCTGCTCCGTTTCAACAGCACGGAATACCGGCAACAACTTATGTCGTCTCTTCTGGAATGCGGCGATATGAAAATTATGTGCGGAAATCCTGAAAAGGCTATTCCCGATTTTCAGGAGGCATTTGAAATTGTTCAGGACGGAATTAACTATGGGCAGGCTGAATTTTACCCGATTTTGATTCAGGTGCTTCTGAAACAAACAAAACTCTACGAACAACTCGGTCATATTTCTCATGCTTTTCGTACCTTGCGGGAATCGATTCAGATTATCAAAAAATTGGTGAACGAGGGAGAATCACAAGCGAAAGTCATGCTGACAACGCTTTACTTACAACACGGAATGCTTTTCGAACGGCGTAATCAACACGCGGCGGCGTTGGAAGAATTTGATCGTTGCCGTGAAATTTATAGCGAAGTTTTGCACCGAAAGGATATGCCGGTATCGGGAAATTATTTTCTTCGGGTTGGTTTGGCGAATGTGTTGGCGTACCGCGGCAACATTTTGACGGAATTGGAACGTTACGACGATGCCGTAAAAGCGTTCGACGAATCCGCTCAACAGTATCAATATGCCGCCGAATTTCGTCCCGAAAACGATGACGATGAAACATTTATTCCGTATTCGATAGGAGTTGTCCGGTTGAATCAGGCGGACGTGCTTGTTGCTCAGGAAAAATGGAGTGAGGCTCTTGCTCTCAAAGAAAAGGCGTTGCAGACTTTTCATCAACGTTTGGAAGCGGGACACAGTGAGATTTTGCCGAATCTCATCTCGGCTTACCGGAAAATAATTACTATTCTTAAAAAACAAGGAAAACGGGAAAATGTATTTCTATGGCTTAACGGTTTGACGAAACTGCTTGAATCGGTTGTTGATGAGGGAAAATTGGAATTTCGGAGCGATTTGGCATCCATTTACAATTTGTATTGTACTTTATACGAGGAGCAGGACGATCTTGCCGAAGCGGAAAAAAACGCAATGCGGGCGTTGCGGATTCTCCGATCAATTGCCGACGAAGAATCCGAAACGCCTAATATTCATTTTGCGAAAATCCAGTGGAGCGAATTATTGGAACATGTTGCTTTTCTTCTTACGCGGCAAAACCGTCTTGGTGATGCCGTCCGTTTGTTCCAAAATGTCATGGATGATGTAACCGGACTTTTTAACGACGGCAATAAACAGGCGGTTTATGATGTTGTGCTTGCCTATTCGCAATTTGCAACTTTTATAGAAACGATTTTCAAAAGTTCCGATTCTTCGGACACGGATTGGGATACGGTCATAGAAGCCGGTCGTTTACCGGAATACATTCTTTTCCGGCTGAAGGTTTTTTCGCAAATGGACGCGGACGATCTTTCCGAACACACGCCGGAATATTTTCAGGGATGGATTGACCGGACGTTGGATGTGTGTTCGGCGGGAATCGAACTGATACAACAACAGCAAATCGAACGGAATGAGCCGGTAATAAATCAATTTTTTGCGGTAAAAGTTTCACATTTCCGAAAAATACGGAGTTCGCTTTTCCTTTTGATGAATAATCCCGAACAAGCGTATGAAGAGTTGAAGTTTGCGGCGGAACAGTGGGAATTACTGCTTACCGGTTTGGAAAAACTCAAGGCTCAGAACGACTATTTTGCAGCGGAAGCAAAGGAAGCAAAAGATTCCGAATTTGATTCCGGTTCCGAAATTGATTCGGATTGGGACATTCGGGAGAATGATTTTGACGAAACTTATCGAAACCGTTCTCTTTATTTTGTGGGGGAATTTCGTCAGATTTTGCAATTTTGGGCAAGAATCTGCCTGACGCTCAAACGTTTTGAAGAGGCGGAACGGATTCTCAATCGTGAAATTGATCTGACACGCCATCTGGTGCAACAGGAAATTCCTGATGCGGATCGTTTTCTGATTTTATCTTTGGTGAATTATGCTCAGGCGGCTGAAAATTCTTTTAGTATTTCCAGAACGCTTATTTTATTTGACGAAGCGCGGCAACTTGTTCGGAAACGTATTCACAACAGTACGGTTATATCGGAGGATTATTCTCTTTTTATTCATGTTTATCTTTCGTATGCGTTGTTTCTCATTAAAAACGGCAAAACCAATTATGTTATGGAGTTGATGAATTATTATGCGGAAGACATTGAAATGTATCATAAATTTCCGCCGCCGGACATTTGGTTGAAGATTTGCCGTGCTTTGGACATTCATGCGCTTTGGTTAACCGATCCCGTGCAACTCAAAACCATTCGTGTACAACAACGCAAATTATTAGCGTTGCATCCCGAATTTGATTCAGACCAACAATTGTGTGAATGGGATAAACAACTCGAAGAAGAAATCGAAAATGAATAACCGTTCACGGCAATAATCAAACGGCAGGTAATTATTTAGCCGGTTGTTTTTTTCGCGGGTTTCACGGTTAAAAAATAAAGTATCTATTTAGTTCTTTGTTTTCAGTATTAACATTGAATCTTAACCTCGCGTGTGATGTGCATAACCGTAGGCAGAGCGCAGCGCAACCGCCGCTCAACTCAACAAAAGCTAGGCAAATGTTCGCCGGTCTTGCGATTAACAATTCACAAGGTAGGCAACCCTTCGCCGAAGGGTTGCGTCGGCGATAGCCGACAGTGAATTTGTACAATGTTGATTGTTTCGGTTGCCTATCGGCAAGCAATCGTTCGGCGAACGATTGCCTACCTCTTGATTAACAATTTAAAAGATAGGCAAATGTTCGCCTACCTTATGAATTGTTAATCGTAAAATGGGCGGACGATTGCCAACCTGACTGAATAGATACAAAATAGGTACTCACACAAATAAATTCAAAAAATACGAAATTCCGCAGCAGGCATGAGAAATTCCGGCTAATCCCGAATAATAATATTTCCTTCGATTTTAGCGGTTTGGTTGCCGTTGCGAAGAATCTGAAATTTCCGGTCGGACGGAACTTCATAAGCCTCAATTCCCCGATTCGTCCAACGTA
>JAITQV010000355.1 GCA_031288765.1 Planctomycetaceae bacterium | reverse complement strand
CCATAAAAAAATAGTCCTTTTGAACACCCTACCCTACCCTACCCTACCCTACCGATTGGAATATAAACGGATGCCTAAATAGTCCGCGAATTATACGAATAAACACGAATATATTTATTTTGTGAACATTCGTGCCATTCGTGGATAAAAATCCCTAAAATACCGGAAATCGTTTATCAGTTTATAGTTTAGGAGTTTACGCAAAGTTTCCCGATATGCCGGGAAAGTTTGCCGACATGCCGGGAAAGTCTGCCGACATGTCGGGAAAACTTGCCGGAATGTCGGGAAAGTTTGCCGGAGTTCCGGGAAAGTTTGCCGGAGTTCCGGGAAAGTTTGCCGGAGTGTCGGGAAAGCCTGCCGGAATGTCGGGAAAACTTGCCGGAATGTCAATTACCGGGCGTAAAACCCCAAAATATACACGAGAGATTTTTTTTATTTCACGTGAAATTTTTTTTATCTCCCAAAGGATCAAAACCTTTTCACGTGTGATTTTTCCTTTTTCACGGGAAATCAAAACGATTTCACGAGAGATAGAACCCGTTTCACGAGAGGAATCGGGTCAAACACACGTGAAACGGACTCAAATTCACGTGAAGTTGGCTTCAGTTCACGTGAAATGAAAACCAACCTACGGGAAATAAAAAAAATTTCACGTGAGGTAGAAAAAATCACACGTGTTGTTTTTCGGTTTTACGCCCAAAAATAAACCAACTTTAACCGCCAATTTTCTAAACTACTAATATTTTGGAAAATCTGATTATCAATTTAATATCTTCGGTCAACACGGGTTATGACCATTCAGACATATTTTTATCCCGAAGAGGGAATCAGTAAATAGTTAATAACGGAGTACCTAAGCGGATTATTTAGTATGTTTTGGTAAATAATCCGCTTGCGATACTCTCCACTAATATATTGCCCTTTCAGGACGAAGTTTTTAGGGGTATCTTAACCCGCCGCGTTGCGGCGGGCTGGATTCTATCGCCCTTGCAGGGCAATCCAATTCCGATCCGTCGGTTATACACATCTCGTCCTTCGGGCTTAGGACAAAAAAACATTCCACTGAATAGATACCATTTTTTACCAACTGTATTTTCCAAAAAATTGTGGTAAAATATTTTAGTCAAAAGCCTTTATTTTAAGTATTTCTCAAAATTATCGCCGATTTAAATGCACCTTTGCTCAAAAAGTAAAAACCGCAAAAAATTGAGATTGTTCTAAAATACCTCAAATTTAAACATATTGACCTTGTTAATTTTTTGGAAAGTACAGTTGCCAACCATTTAAATCCGAAAGGAAACAAAAAATGTCTCAGAAACTATTATTGTCAACGTTATTAAGTTTTTTATTAATGATGTTACCGGTGTTGGCGGAAACAACGCCGGGAGAACAGAATGCCCGTAAGGCTCCCGATTGGGTCAACAACGGTGTGATGTATCAGATTCACGCACGCGCCTTTACCAAAGAAGGAACACTTCAGGCGGCAACCGAAAAACTTCCCGATCTCGCCCGATTGGGAATTACCATCGTTTATCTTTGTCCTGTTTTTGTTGCCGATGACGATGAGCGACAGGAATTTTGGAGTCCGCGCCAGAAAAAATCAGGAATGAATAATCCCAAAAATCCCTACCGAATGAAAGATTATTACAATATTGATCCCGAATACGGAACCAATGACGATTTGAAACAATTTGTCAAAACGGCTCACCAACTGAACATGCGGGTTTTACCGGATTTGGTGTATCTCCATTGCGGTCCCGCCGCTGTGTTTATCAAGGATCATCCCGATTTTCTGAAACGGGATAAAGACGGAAAAATTATCTACGCTTCGTGGGGATTTCCTGCGCTGAATTTCAGTAACCCGGAATTGCGGGAATATCTTTGGAAAAATATGGAGTATTTGTTGCGTGATTTTGATGTGGACGGATTCCGTGTCGATGTTGCCGACGGCATCCCGCTCGATTTTTGGGTCGAAGGACGTAAACGATTGGAAAAAATTCGTTCCGATATTGCTCTGCTCGCCGAAGGTTCACGCCCGGAAAATCAACTTTATGCCTTTGATATGAATTATAGTTTTCCTATTGAACCCGTTATTCGCAACGTTATGGACGGCAAAAAACCGGCAAGTGATCTTGCGAAAGTGAAAAACCTGCAAACCGCAAAACAACCCAAAAGCGGACGTTTTATTCATTATATTGATAATCACGATATCGCTAATGATGATTACGAAAAACGGCGGGAACATCATTGGGGAACGGACGGAGTTGAAGCGGCTTTGCTCGCCTGTTTCACTTTTGACGGCGTGCCGATGCTTTACAACGGTCAGGAAATTGCGGATAAATCACGTCACAGTATTTATGCCAACCTCCCGATTGACTGGTCAAAAGCAAACACAAAAGAAGGACAAAACCGTTTTGATTTTTGCCGGAATATCATCAAACTCCGAAAATCGTTTCCGGCTCTTTGCGCGTTAGGAAAAACCAATTTTACCGATAACGATCACCCCGAAGAAATTCTTTCATTTGAACGAATGTACGAAAATGAAAAAATTCTGGTTGTGATCAATTTTCGTAAAAAACCGGTTACAGTTAAAGTCCAATCGGATTTTGCTCCGTTAAAAGAGTTGTTGAGTAAAGGGAAACTCCTTACCAATGAAAAAAATCCTTCGTTTGAACTTCCTGAATACGGTTGGTTTATTGGTCAGGTGTTGCCGTGAATTTTTGTAATTGTCTATTTTACTTTTTGTAATTTTTCAACGGAAAACCGGATCAAAAAACCATACAACTGTTAAACAAAAATTCACAAAACACACAGCAAAAATAAGTAATTGTTCGTAAATTTACAGAAGGCAGGCAATGTTTCGGAGAAAGGTTGCCTGCTTTTTATTCATTTGCATGAACGGTTACAATAAATTTCAAATAAATCTTAAACAAATTCTTACACAAATTTCGGTAATGTAACACGTCCTACCGACGAATAGGATGTTCCCACTGTTGTGTTGTTTTCTACAAAAGTGCCGGCAACGCGGAATGATAACGCACTGACTTTCGTTGACACATCATAATTGTTGTTCGCTAATAACTTGATAACATCGGAAAATGAAAACGTTGCGTATTTTAGTCCCGAAGACGATGTTCCTACCGCTGATGATGACAGTCTTATGAATGTGTCCTTTTTACCTGATGCTGAAACTTCAAGAGCATATTGAATCGTTATATTCGCCGACAACACTTTCGACGCCGGTACTTTCCACGAAAGCAGGAACGAATATTTGTTTGAAACTAATGTGTATCCGCCCTTAATTGTTGTTGCAGCCGGCAATTTTGAAGTGGTGAAACTGCTTGTTTTTGTAGCTGTTTTCTGTCCCAAATAATCCGATTCAATAATATACGTATAAACTGTTTCCGCCTTTAATCCTGTCAAATCATAAGATAATTTGTCAGAAGGAACTGTAACAGATTGAATTTCCGCCGCAGGAACATCTTCCCATTTACTGTACTTTTTTGTTCCCGCTGCGTAATACAATGTATAGACTTTTTCGGAAGAGCCGACATTTTTATCCGTATCCTTAAAACTGACAGTTGCCGTTGTCAAGGTAATATTCTTTGTCGAAAGACTCGAAGGAACAACCAACGCTGCAGTTGTTGCCTTGATCGATGTTGCCGCAGCATCGCCGAAAGTTGAGTTAGGCGCTAACGCAATAATTCGGAATTGATACGCCGTCTTGTTTTCCAAAGTTACCGTCAACGAATCACCGATTACAAAACTATTGGAAATCGTACAAGAATATGTTTGTGTTGCGCTGTCATAAACAACCGCGCTGCTAAGCCCTTGAACTTCATACCAGAGTTTTTCTCTGTTTTTATCTTTGTCATCATAATATTCAATCCGAAATTTATTCGGATCAGGTATATCGGTTACGGATTTAATTTTCCACGATAGCGTAATTGATTTTGGTGTTGCTGCTGCTTTCACCGTTGTTACCGCCGCAGGACGTTTAACATCAAGCGTCGTAAAAGTCGTCTGAATAACTGTCGAAGAACCTTCCGTATTCTTCGCATACACCTTAACCGTATAAGATATTTTCGTATCAAGATTAGTCAATGTGTAAGTCATCACATCGGCTCCCAAACCCAGACCAATTGATGTTTTGACGACATTTCCGGTTACATTGTTTGTTGTTTCAATTATGTAATCATCTTCGTATATGCTGTTATCCATCCATGTGATTTTGGCTCCGCTGTTTGTGATTTCCGAAACAGACAAACCGGTTGGAGTTTCGGGAGCCGTTTTTGTTGTTGCCGTATTAAGTTCATCATGTTTTTCCGTACCGTCAAAATAAGTCAATTGAATTGTATAATCATTCCCCGGTTCCAATGCGGTAAACATGTATTCTTTCGTTGACGATGGAATGTCGGGAATCGTTTCAATCCAAATTTGTGCTCCTTTTGTTTTATACTGTAGACGGTAAGTTGAGTCCGTTACGTAATCCCACTTAACCGTAATACTTTGCGAACCCGTAGAATTTTCAACCACCGAAAACCCGCCAAGTGTTGTTATTTCCGCTTCATCAGAATAGACATAATCTGTTCCCGATTGCGCCGTTTTATAAGCGATACGGAAAATATAATCGGTTTTCGCTTTCAAATTGTCGATAGTAGTTTCCCGCAACGAATTTGTAGAAATTGTTGCAGCGTCAACCCAAGTACCGGCATCATCTTTATACTGAATTTTGTAACCGTCAACGCTTTCGAATGTCCATGCCAATTTTACTTTTCCGACTTGCGGCGCGGACACGCTGATAACCGGTTGTTTGGTTCGGGCGGTTTTGATTGTTGAATAGGCAGTTGCGCCGCCGTCTGTTGTGTATTGAACACGAAATTCATATTCCGTATTGGCGGATAAATTATTGACAGTGGAGGAGTTGTTTGATGGAGCCGGTGCGGTTGACCAAACGGCTCCGCTTCCCGTAACACGATATTGAAGAATATACGATGATCCTGAACGTTTATCGGAAAAACTGGAATCATCCCAACGAATCGTTATCGAACTTCCTGAAACATTGGACGGCATTAAATCGTCGGATAATGAAACAAATTTAATTTCCGATTCGTGTGAAACAGAATTGGAATTATAAACGATTTTGAACTCGTACTCTGTTTCCGGTATGAGTGTCAATTGGAATGAAACAGTTCCGCTGCTTGTTCCAGGCGATGTGTTTTGCGACCATGGATCGGACTCTTCGCCTTTCGGTCTATAATAAAGTACAAAAACCGATTCACCGGTAACGGTTTTCATTTCAATTGTCACCGAAGCGGTTCCGATACCAAGCTCTTTGGAAACGGCAGATAAAATACTTTTTGATGTTTTTGTTTCTATAGTTGCTGTTTCGCTGCTGCCGTTGTACAGAATACGAAATTCGTATGCCGTGTCGGCAAGTAAATTATCGCACATATATGATGTTGCCGAAACCGTGCTGCTTGCGGTTGTCCATATTCCGGCTGCTTTAATTCGATATTGTACGGAATATTGTGTTCCGCTGTTAAGGCTTTTTGCTTCCCATGCAAGATTGACGGAATGCGCTCCTGTACTGGTTGTCCAAAGGTCGCTTTTGGTTTTTACAGTAACAATTTCAGAAAACTTCGTTTCCAACGGAACAACATAAGTAGAACCGGGACCATCTGTAATATCGCCTGTACGATAAGTATAGACAATACGGTAATAATAAGTTGTATTTTTTGTCAAACCGGTTAAATTGTAACGCGGTGTTGGTGTCATATTATGAGGACTTGTTCCAACGTTCGTCCAATTCGTATCATTAACTGCCAATAATCGTTCCGTTTCGCTCGGTTCACCATTTCCGAGATATTTTTGAACAATATAAACTCCATTACCGTCTCCGGTTGCCGAAGTATTGCTCGCAAGGTCTTTGTCGGTACTGAATGTCCATTGAAGTTGTGCGGAATCTTGTGACAAATTCAAAATATCAACCGTGTAAGGTTTGGTCGTCAGATCTAATACCGATGAAACTGCTTGACTTTCCGATTCGCCCTGATAACCGATTTTGAACTGATATTGCGTATCACCCCAAAGATTTGTAACAGTATAAGTATTTTGATCGGAGTTGATGGTTGCGATTTCGTACCAATTACTATTTGTGCCGTTTGCACCGGATAGATCACGTTTATAAATTGTGAAATTTTTGTCTTTCTGTTGAGTAAATCCGGTTTTCGCCCAACGCAGTGTAACCGATTCCGCATTTGTTTCGGAAGCAATCAAGTTTGTTCCGACGGTCATCACTATTTTTGTTGCGTTTGTTGTTTGCACTTCCGTTCCCAGTTCTGATGTATAACGGACGCGGAAAAAATAATTCAATCCCGGTGTAAGATTTTTAACCGTACATCCCTGATTGTCGGTGTCTAATGTTACGGAAGCAGTTCCCCACGCCGAATCCGATGTTGGTACGGAATTTCCCCGATATTGTTGTACAATTAGATTGGCGCCTTGTTTCGGTTTAAAATTCCAATCGAGTTTTACCGTATCCAACGACGGTTCCGAAACAGTTACCGTTCCAATAGTCAAAGCGGTAACATAAATCGTGTATTTTGTTTCTCCGCCGGATTCGTAAGAAACGCGGTAATAATATTTGTTGCTTGAACCGATATTGTTGTTAATATAAGACGTTCCCGAAATATTTGTTGCAATTGTCCGCCAATTCGTATCAATTACAGGATCAAGAGAACCGTCGCAACGTTGGATATTGACGGGAGTTGAGAGACCGGGAATATTCCACGAAATTGCGGCGGAATTTTCCGTGACACTATCTAATTTCGTAGCAATACCGGTAGCGATTCGTTCCGCAGCGGAAAATGATTCTACCGCGGCAGGCGAATAATAACGGACACGTATGTAATATTCTTTGCCGGAATCAAGATTTTTCAATGTGTACGATTTGTTGACCGTATTGGCTCCAGGATAATCGCTCCATGTTCCCTCTGCTCCGGTTGCGCTGGTTTGAATATAACAGGATGTTCCGCTTTGAACTCCGAATGTCCAGGACACCTCAATCGAATTTTCCGTTACGTTGGTCAGTTTAATACTTGTTGGCGATGAATAACTCAATATATCGGTGTACTTTGTAACAGCTTCGCCGTTTTCCGTAACGATGTAGCGGACACGGAAATAATATGAGGCATTTTCTTTAAGACCTGTAACTTTATATTCATTGGAACCGACATTTTCCGCAGCAGCTTTTGTCCAAGTTGCGGTTGCCGTTGGTTTGGCGGTTCCGGTGTAAATCTGAACTTCGTGCGATGTTCCGCCCATTGCGGCATTCCAAGAAAGGTTGACCGAATTAAGCGTATTGTTGGAAGCCGTCAATACATACAATGTCGAACATTCCGTAACTTGACTTGATCGGGAAAAACTGTTTGTATCGTAATAGACAATCTGAAACTCATATTTTTTAGCAGGGTCTAAATAATCAACGGTACAAGTTTTGGTTACAGTTGCGGAGCCGTCGGCTTTCACCGTGATGCCGGTATCTTCCCATGCTGTTGTTCCGGCAAGACGCTTTTTAACCGTAAATAATGTTCCCGTTTTTCCGGCAATATTCCACGAAAGTTTAATGGAAGTGGAGGAAACCGCTTCGGCTTTGATTTCACTGCTGAGAGTTGAAACTGTAACCGCTTCGGTATAACCGCGTCCCAACACTGTGGAACTAAATGAAATACGCAATTTGTATTCGGTTGACGCCGTCAATCCTTTGAGTTCACAAGAATACGTCCCGTTCCCAATTGTGTAACTGTATGGAATATCCGTACCGATTTGCGTCCATTTTTCGTTTCCGGCGGAGTCGATGGCGGAACGTTCAACTTTGAAAGGTTCTTCCGGTCGAAGTCCGGTCAATGTTGCCGCGTTCCATGTCAGTTTAATACTGCTTGCGGTTTGATCGGAAGCCGTCGGAGCCGCAATGGCTTCCGTGTTAAAATCGGTAGAATATTGCGATTGTTCGCTGTAAATAGAATAGAGAAGCGGAGCAACCGTTAACATCTCCCGCTGTTCCAGTGATTCAATTTGAAGCAACCGTTTGGTCGCCCGATTTTTATTTTTCATAAAAAACGCCATAACATTTACTTTCACACTTTAATAGATTAGGGGCGGAAAATTAATACGCCGCAATAACGCAAGTTCGGAATCATAAGTTACTTACACAAAATAGCAATCGCCCTTTTTTATCGGCAACCGCACTTGCTTCAAGACACCATTCCGAAAACACAGACTATTTTGCAGATTATTTTAAAACATGGTTTCTTGAATTTATCGTTTTATTCATTGCAAGAACTTGAAAGGATTTGATTTAGAAGATTTGCAGCAATTGGGGCAAAATAATTTAACGGTCATGTACAAACGAAAACGGAACACTTTGTAGTGTTCCGTTTGTCATTTGGTATCCCGCGATTTTTCCATTGACCGTTAAGACGATTACTATCCGCAGATGAATTATCAATACGTAAAAACCGCTTCCGCACCGCCAAGGAAAAATCCGCAACTTGCTTTTGGATTTTTAACCCACGTACCAACCGGCGTGTTATTGATTCCGACAACAAGCATTTTATTTTGCAACATTACGGAAAACTGAAATGTTAATCCGTTCGGATAAGGATTCCGGCGGTTCATTACCGAAGTTGTTTTACCGATTATTTTGGCTTTGCTCCAATTATCGTGCTGTCTTTCCATTTGAATAACATTACCATCCTGATCAACCGCCACAACACCAAAATTTTTCTCGTCAATAAAATTGATAATAACACCTGCTTGAAATGTTACGGCGTTTTTCAGAAAGATTGTAAATTTCGGTAATGTTTGCGGATTACTGATTGCGAGGAGGCTGATTTTTTCTTCTTTTGCTTTACCGGCGATTTGGTCGCCTTGATCCTGCCAGTCGCCAAACGACCACTTGAACGGGAGTTGATTTTTCCGTAACCAACGTCCTATTTCTTCAACTGTTACAGGTTTTTCCGCCGCCGTCTTTTTCCACGCTTCGATAAACCATTGTTTTTTGGGAAAAGTTTTGTCCTTTTCTTTTTCCCAAAGGGCAACCTGACGAAGAATCGCATCAAGAAGATCCGGTCGTGCAACCATTAAAAAACGACCAAACGTTTCATACATTGCGTAACAGTGGGAGATTTCTTCATGCGGATTTTTCAGAACAATTCCCTCTTTGAGAAATTGTTCCTGAGTGAACATTGTTTCCAAAAAAGGCTGAATCAATTCCGGATCAATAGGAGTTTCTGTTTTTGTTTCTTTTTTAACGGGTTGTTTGGTATGTTCTGTTGTTGGGGTTGTTTGGGCGGTTTTATTTTGTAAAAAAGTACGAAAACGAAGCAAACCGGCTAATCCGGCGGCAGGAGAATCAAAAGGCTGAATACGAGGCGGAACACCGATTACCAATTTATCGCCGTTCCAAGTGTGGTGTTCGTACATTGTCGCCAAACCTTCGTGAAACCATTTAGGATAACAACGCCAGCCGCCGGGAAGAAAATTGTACATATAATAATGAGTGGTTTCATGCAAAATGGTTTCCCTTGTACTTTGTAACGACCACGAACGCATCATATAAATGGAATTATTTTTTGTTGTAAAAAAACCGGCATAACCTTCGTCTTTTGGTTCGATTTCGTCAAACCGGCATTGGGCTTCATAACCGGTTCGGTCGTTAAAAATGAAAATCCGGCATTTGGGAATAACGCGGTTGGGATCGTTGTAATCGACTTCGCGTTTTTGGGAAACAATATATTTTTGACCTTTGGCTTCTGCAATTTTTTGTTGTTCCAATTCATCCGCAACACGTTGCGGGGCATATTTTTGAAATACTTTATCGAGCAAGGCGCAAAGCCGTTCGGTGAGAACACCCACTTCTTTTGCCGTAGGGCGGCGGTGTTCTAGGGAGCGTTCCATGACAATCTCAAAATTCCGCGTCTCAACCTTATCAACAGAAAGGTGATCTATCGGATTACTTTGTGCTGAAACAGAGATATTGAGAAAAATATTGAACAGCGAAGCGTAAATAAAAACCGGAAAAAATTGCCGCACCATAAACTATTGTTGCCTTGTTCTAATAAAAGGAAAATACACATAAGGGATACTTTTAAAAACAGTCCTATTTTAAAACACGCAATGTTAAAAAACAATGTATTCTTGAAAATTGTTAATCGTAAAACGGGCGAACAGTTTCCGACCTAACTGAATAGATATGAAATACACTGTGTATTTCTCTACTTTGGAACTCCGGGAACAGAAATTCCGTGGACTTTTGCGCCGATGAGACTCCGGGGACAGAAATTCCATGGAATTTTGCGCCGTTGGGACTCATTGACGAAAAATTCGGTTAAAGTTTTCGAGTATTTATTTAGCGGAATGCTTTTTTGTCCTAAGCCCGTAGGGCGAGATGTGCATAACCGGCGGTGAAGCGCAACGCAACCGCCGGATCGGATTGTGCAAGTAGTATTGTCTTACGCCCTGCAAGGTAGGGTGTTCAAACGGGGGTTGATTTTGTTTTTTTATCGTTTAGCAATTTTCTTCTTTTAATCATTTGATTTTCAAGGAGATGCGTGTTTTTCCATGTGCGTAAATGAGCCATCGT
>JAITQV010000281.1 GCA_031288765.1 Planctomycetaceae bacterium | reverse complement strand
GGGAAGGATAATCTGACCGGATTGTTTTATTTTGCAGCAATTTCGGATGAATTTGTATTTTTTTGAATCATTCGGACGTGCAAAATGCGGAAAATGGAGTTCTCCAATCAGTTAATGGAGTTCTCCAATTGGTTATTGGAATTCTCCAATCGGTTAATGGAGTTCTCCAATCGGTCAATGGAGTTCTCCAATTGGTCAATGGAGTTCTCCAATCAGTTAATGGAGTTCTCCAATCGGTCAATGGAGTTCTCCAATCGGTTAATGGAGTTCTCCAATCGGTCAATGGAGTTCTCCATTTTTCGAGGTTTTTGGTTTTTTTGTGGTTTTGTAAGAGAAAGGCAGACAGGCGATCAATTCCCGAGCGGTTGATTGCGGCTATTTGCAGAGTTCGCCGTTTGCTAAGATAAAAGGCGGACCAATGACAACACTGGAACGGGTTTACTATGTAACTTATGAGGAGATTGGGGCGTCTATTCGGGAGAAAAGCAAACTGGGGCAAGAGTTTGTTTTTGAAAGGTATCGTCATACAAAAGTTGGAATTCTTATCAAAGAGAAAATGAAAAAGCCGGCTTGAAGATTTGGGAAAAGTTTTTTATCAATCAACGGCCAAGTTGTCAAACGGATAAAGAGCGGTTGGGGTGGCCGCGGTCAGTTATGGATACCGTTTTGAGGAATACGGAACATGTGCGGCTTAAACATTATATTCAACCAATGCCGGATGAGGACTACGCCGAGCTGGGACAGGTTGGAAAAGGGGAAAATTTGAAATTTGCCGAACTTCTCCAACAAATCCCCACCGAATTTCCCACATTTGAGACGATTTTTGAGGAAAAATTAACTTACTCGGATGTCTTGGCGGCAATAGGATGTGATGCAAATGCGAGGCAGAAAATTTTCGATTGTATCACATCAGACCCTGACTTGAGCGTTTGCTATGCAAGCGTAAGTGCTTTGTTTAAAACGGTTCACGGAAAGCAACTATGGGAGTTACTGGAAGAGGAACAAATAAAAAGGACAAACACTTTCGTGCAAAGTGCCGCCCTACATTTTGAAAAAGCAACCAAAGATTTTAGTAATCCATTAGACCGGGTAGGACTTGAACCCACGACCTAGGGATTATGAGTCCCCCGCTCTAACCAACTGAGCTACCGGTCCATTTTCCAACTTTTTGCCAAAAAAATTTTGACACTACACCGCAAAACAGTATAAAACAATTGTCTCGATTTTATCGAATTGCTAATCAAGTTATCAAAACAAAGGAATTTTAACATGAATAACCAAAAAAGTAAGAGGGGAATCAAAGAATAAAATTATTCCCTAGAATTTTCCTGAAGTTTCCTTGAATAAAAAACAACAATTAATGTCCATTTGTTTACAAACAGAACGTAATCCTCGTTTATTCGAAATATTCTACCAAATTGGCAATGCAATTATTTGATATTTTACGCATTCGCTATTTTTGACGATAAGGGAATCATGTAAAAGGTTTTTGAATGTTCCTGTTAGCAATTTTTCGATTATGAGTGTTTCCCCGACAAGTTCTAATGTTTTTATCAATTATTCTTCCTACTTTTCGCAAGGCGGAAACAAGGCATTTTCAGCATTTCAGGCGGCGGTTGCCAACTATGGTAATGGTGCATTTCAGGTTCGCCGTGCTTCTGCGTCAACATTGGACATTTTAGACATTTCGCCTGAAGGTTTGGCTCTGACCAATACCTTACAACCGCCCACTCCCGCCGACACCACCGAAAATGCAGAAGCGGTAAACGATGTAACTCTTGAAACTCCAAAAATTTCCGAAGCGGAACGGGTTGAAATGATTCGTGTCAACAAAAACGCCGTTTTGGAACGAGTTAATGAATTATTGGCGGAAAAAGGTATTGAAGTTTCCGCTGATCAGTCGTTTGAATTAACGACAAATTTTCTTGACGGAACTATATCTATAGCAGGAATTGAAGATACGAGTCTTGCGGCGGCGATCAATGAGGCATTGGCGGGTGACGAGGAACTCATTGCCCGAATGAAAAAAACACGGGAAGAACTCGGTTTGGCAGAACCCGCCAATACCGTATCACGGAACTTTACAATCGGGTTTGAATCAACGACCGAAACTCCGGCAAACACTGAACTTGAATACAAAATCGATCTGTTTGTCAATAAACCGGTTCCATTGTTGGAAGGGGCGCCTGAGGCGGAAATGGTAGAAAATACTGTTGAAAATACGGAAACAACCGAAGAACCGGCATTCTATTTATCAGTTCTTCTTTCAAATAAACCGAAAACGGAGCCAATCGTAAACCTCATTACCGCCTTGCAAGACAACAAAATTTCGGACAATAAAACCGACAAGACTGACGGTGAACCGGAAAATGCTCAAAACACAAGCACCAATAAAGTCAACGAAAATACCGCACAAATAAAAATACCGGATTTTATACCATACGAAGAATCACCGGTTGAAATAGCGGAGCCGGTTTCGGAAATTTTTCCTTATTCTGTTTTCGGTTCGTATTTTCGAGCCGATTCGGTAATGGATATTGGCACAGAGGGCGTAACTCTGAATTGGAATTTGCAATTCGGCAATTGGGACATCGCCGGCAACACAACAGAGAATTTTGGAATTTCCTCCGAAACACAACAGATATTCGAAACTCTTAACATCGGCGGTTCGACATTTTACGCTGTCAATCCGCAAGAACCGCAAAGTCTTGAAGACCAAGCCGCAAGGTTACAATCGCAGTTTGTCAATGGATTTTCACAAGGTTTGGATTCATCTTGGGTCGAAAATTTTATAACACAAAACGATCTTAAACAACTTGGTATTTTCGGCTATACCTCATAATGCCGAAAAGCGTTATTTTTTGACAGTTCAACCTGTTTTTCTGTCCAAAAAGGCAACCGTTGGGTAAAAACCATTCGCCGTAGCGATATTTCGGTTGCCTACTTTTGATTATTTACCGGACATTTTTTGCCGGACATTTATTGTACTTGCCGGTAATAAACGATTCGGCTTTCACGCGGGGCGGTTGTCTTCAACGTGTAACCGTTTTATGGATCGAAATTGAAATCTTCACGGTAACAGTCAATTCCGTTTTCCGTAATCAACCCGGAAATCGTTTCCGTAATATATTTTTTCGCTTCGGGGTTGCCGAGATTGAGTAACAAATTACCGCCGCCGGTATCAACAAAATATTCAGGATGGGCTTTGATTGCATCAGTTCCGCGTGTTGTTCGGATTGGTTCAAACCAGAGGAGAAACTTCATATTTGCCTTTTGAATTGCTTCACTGATTGGTTTTAACGTTTCGGGATGGCGGTGTTTATTCACAATCCAATCGCCAACCGTTCCCCAATCACCCTTGAAAACATTCGGGCAATCCGTTTCACTTTTTCCGTACCAACCGGCATCAATCCAGTAATAA
>JAITQV010000273.1 GCA_031288765.1 Planctomycetaceae bacterium | reverse complement strand
ATGCTTGCGAAAAAACCGGAAGACCGCCCAAAATCAACGGACGAATTATTGAAAATGATTCATGCGGTTCGGATTTTTAAGCGTTCACCGATACCGGACGATGTTGCCTGAGGTTGCTGGTAACTGTCTATTTTTATTAACCACAGAATACACGGAACACACGGAATTTGTAAATAGTAATGGCATACAACTTCAAGGCAGTTTATTTATAGGGAATAGGACACAAAAAAGTTTTGTTGTTATTGTATTTATTTTGTATCCTCAAAAATAAACTTATGATTTTATAAATTTACTAATGTCCGTGTGTTCCGTGTATTCTGTGGTTAATAAAAATAGACAGTTACATTTCAGCGTGTTCCGCGTTGAAAAACAAAATACTGAACAGTTGCGTTGTTTTTTTAATGGAAGTCAGTAAAATAATTATTAAAGTTTTAATGTTTCCATTTCCCGATTACCGCCATCAGAGTACAAAAACAGTATTACTATTACACATAAATCCGTCAATATTTATTAAGATATTTACTCATGAAGCCATTCAAACTTCAAAGAGACAATTCACAATTAACCATGAAATGGTTTCCACGATCTTTTTACAAAGCAGGGATTCAATATTTATATCTGATTGAAACGGTAATAATCGTATCTTGTATCGTATGTACTGTTTTGTGGATGAATCATTTGATTCCGCTAGTACCTCTGGTTTCTATGTCATTTATTTTCTTGTTTGTTTACACATTTGTGTTATTCAACTATTATTTTGTCAAGGAAACGATTCGCATTGACCAAACCGGATATTATGAGGCTTGGGGGTATTGGTTTCTTAGGCAGTCGAAGCGGTTTTCTTTGGAACGGCTGATACGGTTTGAAATAGAATATGAGAAGACAGTCAAAAAGAAAAAAATTTATTCCCTTGTTGTTCGGGTTTTACACGACGGCAATTCAAGGGCGTATCTTTGCGAATGTGCCAGGGATGAAAATCTTGAAATTGAGGACGATTTCACACATAGAATTGTTTCCTCCGAATCACCGCATGTATTAAAAACTATGATGCAGGAACTAAACAATTTTCTAATAGAGTTGAAAAAACAATCTTGAAAACAGGTTTTACCGAACAAAATAGTCAAAAGGAGTGGTAGGCAATCGTTCGGCGAACGGTTGCGTCGGCGTTAGCCGACCTTCGTATATGTGGTAGGGGCGAAAAATCTTTCGCCCCTACATTGCAACGTTTCGGCGAAACATCGCCTACCTTATGAATATTGGACGGCACGGGAAGGATGGAGACACGACGACGGGAATCTGCGCGACTGGCAGATTGGAATCAATTTAACAACAATACGTGTGTGATGATTTCTTTGAATATTGCAATGCGTCTCACTAAAATGGCGCAACATTGTCCCGAACTTCCGGCAATTGCGGAACCGGATCACCGCGGTCATTATAAAACAATAACATTCGCCGAACTGGACGCCGATACTAACCGGATTGCCGCCGCCTTGCTCGAATACGGTATCCTGCCCGGAATGAAACTGGCGTTGTTTGTCCGTTATGGGATTGATTTTATCTCGTTGGTTTTTGCACTTTGCAAAGCCGGTATTACTCTTATTTTGATTGATCCGGGCATGGGGATTCCGCGAATGTTGCGTTGTCTTTCCGAAGTGGAACCGGACGGTTTTGTTGCGGTTCCGTCAGTTCATTGGGCAAGGCTGCTTCTGCAACATCGATTTCCAAAGGCGAAATATCATCTGACGGTTGGGCGCCGTTGGTTTTGGGGCGGACTTTCCCTCGAAACCATCCGAAACAACCCCGCCAACCCGCATAACAATTTCAAAATACCCGAAACCGCGCCGGACACTCTTGCCGCAATAATTTTTACCAGCGGAAGTACCGGATTGCCCAAAGGAGTTGCGTTTACGCACCGTATTTTCGATACGCAGGCGGAGGAAATCTCAAAACGGTATCATATTCAGCCCGGCGAAATTGATTTGGCGTGTTTTCCGTTTTTTGGATTGTTCGATGCGGCAATGGGGGTTACGGCGGTGATTCCCGATATGAATCCGACCCGACCCGCCCAAGTTAATCCGGCAAAAATTGTTAAAGCGGCAAACGATTGGAAAATCACGCAATCGTTTGCTTCACCGGCATTGTGGAACCGTGTTGCCGATTACTGCGCAAAAACGGGAAAACGGTTGGAGACATTACGGCGGGCGGTTTCGGCGGGAGCGCCGGTTTCGGCGGCAATTCTGGCAAAACTGAAACGTTGTATCCACCCCGAAGGCGAAATCTTTACGCCTTACGGAGCCACAGAAGCCTTGCCGACCGCTTCGATTTCCGCAAGCGAAGTGCTTGGCGAAACAGCGAAAAAAACAGAACAAGGCGCCGGAGTTTGTGTTGGGACGCGGTTTTCGGCTGTTTCATGGAAGGTAATCGAAATTACCGATGCCCCTATTGCACGGTTGGAAGACGCACGGGAATTGCCCGTCGGCGAAACCGGCGAAATCGTTGTTACGGGACCGCAGGTTACCACGCATTACGTCAACCGCCCCGAAGCCAACACCGCCGCTAAAATGATCGACAACGAAAACCGCATCTGGCATCGCATGGGTGATGTCGGCTATCTTGACCGGCAAGACCGGTTTTGGTTTTGCGGACGGAAGGCACATCGGGTCGTAACTCCTGAAAAAACTCTCTTCACCATTCCCTGCGAAGCAATTTTCAATCAGCATCCGAAAATCTTTCGTTCGGCGTTGGCGGGTAAGATTCCGCGAATGTTTGTTGAGCCGTTCCCCGAATTTTTTCCGAAAAACAAAACCGAAAAACAAATACTTATTGAGGAACTTTTGGAGCTTGCACAAAAAAATCCTTTAACTCAATCGATTAAGGAAATTCGGGTTATGCGTCATTTTCCGGTTGATGTCCGCCACAACGTCAAAATCAACCGCGAACTCCTCTCCGTATTACGGTGAATGACATGTTAAACCCATAAGGTTGTTTAGTTCGGAAATAAGGTTGAAAATAAGGTTTGTTTTACCTATTGGTACGCACTTTTGTGTCATTTGGACGCCCATTTGACTTATTTGGACGCCCATTTGACTCAACGGGACAAGACTTTGGGTCATTGGTAGTATTTATTCCGTCGTTTGTAGAGCAATTGTGTAAAACCAACCTTATTTTCAACCTGATTTTTCCAAACAAAACAACCTTAGTAGCCATAATTCCTACAAAAAACAAACCTTATTAAAAAATAGGGAATAAGATAATAAGGTAATAAGGTTGGTTGTGGTGGAATACATAATAGACCTTTTCCCTAACCTGCTTAAACACCGAAAACATAGCAAAAATGCTTATTTTTATGATTGCCTAAATTGTGTACTTTTCATATTTTTAAGTTAGGGAAAAGGTCTATTACATAAATTCGTTGGCGGCTTGCCGACAACAGAATATCACGCAAACCATAACAATTAAAACTTCGCAAACATTGGGGGGTTATGATTGCCCTTGTGAAAACAAAAATCTGTCGGCTAACACCGACGTAACCGTCCGCCTACAAAATTCCCAATCGGCTAACGTCGATGCGGCGTTTCGGCAAAGGGTTTTCACCCACC
>JAITQV010000216.1 GCA_031288765.1 Planctomycetaceae bacterium | reverse complement strand
CCAACCCAACCGACGCAATCGCACGGCGAGTGATTGCCTACCTTTTATTGGCAATGCCCTGTAAATATTCCGTGTAATATCTGCGTCTTCCGCGTTTTAAATCCCTTTTTATATTTTTTTGAACACGGAAAACACGAAATTACACGGAAATTCGCGGAAACCTTTGGCGTCTTTCCGCGAACATTCTGCGTCTTCCGTGTTTAAAATCCCTTTTATATTTTTTTGAACGCGGAACACGCTGAAATTTCGCGGAATAACGCGGAAGTTATCGTTCTGCGCCTTTACGTGTCCTTTTTCCACGTCTTCTGCGTTAAAAAAACAATCCAAACAAAATAATCACTATTAACTATTCACGGTTGATTATTAACTAATTGGGGATTCTTGCTCCCAAAAACAAGCATGTTATAATGGGCGGAAAATTATTTTTCCTAAATATCTCACAACAAATCAAATTATGATCGAAAAAAATACACAGGGCGAAGTTTGGGTCTATGCCGAAATTCAAGACGAAACACTTCAGGAAGTTTCTCTGGAACTCTGTTGTAAGGCAAGACAGTTAGCGGACAAACTCGGCGTCCAAGTCGGTGCGGTATTGCCCGGTTCCAACATCGAAAAATTTGCCCAACCGCTCATTTCTTACGGCGTTGATCATGTCTATCTTGTGGACGATTCTTCGCTTGCCGATTTCCGAACCGATCCTTACGCCCATGTTCTTGTCGAACTGATAAAAAAATATCGTCCGCAAATCGTTTTGTACGGAGCAACCCACCAAGGACGTGATTTGGCGCCGCGTGTCGCTTCAACAACCCGAAGCGGAATGACCGCTGATTGTACCGATCTTGATATTAGTGATGTAACGGAAAAAAGCGGTGTTGTTCATAAAAACCTGCTCCTTCAAATTCGTCCGGCGTTTGGCGGAAATATTGTCGCAACAATTGTCAATTACGATCAGTGGCCCCAAATGGCAACCGTGCGCGAAGGTGTTATGCCCATGCGCCCGTCCGACCCAAACCGAAACGGTAATATCGTTCGGGAAACAGTCGAATTAACAGATCAGACTTTGTTTGCGGTTGAAGTTATTAAGCGGGAAATTAAAAAACAGAAATTGAATTTGAAAGGGGCGCGGATTATTGTTGCGGGAGGAGCCGGAGTGGGGAGTAAGGAAAATTTCGAGTTGATTTTCAATTTAGCCCGAACATTCGGCGGCGCGGTTGGCGCAAGCCGGGCAGCGGTGGACAGCGGATTTATCGGGCATGAACACCAAATCGGTCAAACCGGAACAACAGTTCGTCCGGCTCTTTATATTGCCTGCGGAATCAGCGGAGCGATTCAACATCGCGCCGGAATGGAAGATTCCGCAAAAATTATTGCCGTCAACACCGATAGAGAAGCGCCGATTTTTTCGATTGCTCATTACGGTATCGTCGGCGATCTGAAACAGGTTATTCCGATAATGATTAAAGCGTTCAAAGAACGAGTGTAATGATTATTGTATCGACTGCGGCTGAAAATCTTTCCGCACAAAAAGATGTTTGCGGGGGTAACTGTCTATTTTTATTAACCACTGAATACACGGAGCACACGGAATTTATAATTTGGGGGGAAGAATATGGAATTTCAAAAACAGAAATCAGAAGAGATTTTAATAAAAGATTTTTATCAATTTACCAACTTCCGTGTGTTTCGTGTATTCAGTGGTCAATAAATAGACAATTACTTTTTTTCGTAATCGGCTGCACTCTAAAACGTAACATTCCAAGAAAAGCTGTCGGATGTTTCGGTCGGATTAAGTGTTTCACGGCGAAGTTCTTTTTTTACCGGATCATAAATCCGTAATTCATAAGGATCGCCTCCAACCACACAACTCACACCGGACAGCGTTTTCGTTTCGGGATTCCAATTTTCCTCGATCACATCCGTCATACCCTGCGTAATATGTTGCGATGTACTCAACAGAATCGGATGATCCTCAACCGGACGAACCGCCAGAATAAGACATGAACCCGGCGGAAGTTCAACGGAAATTTTGTCCGTAAATGAACCGAAAAACTTTTTGCCCCAAAAATCAAACGCAACATATTCTTTGGCTTCAGGAAGACCAATCCATGACGAATTTGTTTCGATTTTCGCCGGATTTTTATCGTCCCAATTATAAAACGCAACAATTTCACGTGCTTGAACTTCCGGCGTTTGGGATTCGGAAACATTGTGTCCGGTAATTTTTCGTTCGGAAATATTACGGTTTGACCGTGTTGTCAGATGCCAGATTTTCGGTAAATCTTCGTTAAAAAGATCAACCGGTCTCGCCGACCGTAAACCATGATGCCGAATTGTTCGGCGGAGAATATCAACACGTTCTTCGGAAAGCGACGGCAGCCAATCGCTAAACGCAAAAAGTTGACCGCTCACCGCAACCCATGACGCAATAAGTTGAGCATGTTCCAAAGGAATTGAATTTCGTACATAAACCGGATCAGGATCGTTCCACCAAACACGACCATTCAGAAAATACCGATTCGAACCATGCCAAGGTCCCGCTTTTAACGAATTCCATCCCGCTTCGTTGTCCGGACCAATCCGCATGGCGTCAACACATCCAAACGACGCTCCCAATGTCCGCATATTTTGTGACACATTACAACCAAGAATAAAAACATCATTGCCCGCCGCTTGACGGATAATTTCAAAACCTTTCCGGTACGCAGCAACCGGTGTCAAATTCGGATCATAAAATTCCGCTTCACCAAGATCATCGGGATGATATTCGTTATTAACATAAAGTTGTTCCGCCGCCATTCCCGTCCAAAGACCGTCAAGTTTGAAATAATTAAATTCCCATTCTCCGGCAATTTGACGAACTTCGTCATGCAAGTATTTTTGTACATCGGGATTCGTCAAATCGAGAGATGTTCCGCCCCAAAACGATTCGTAAGGTTCACCGCGTTTATTGACCGTTTGATTGTAATACCGTTTCGATTTACCGTGTTCGTCAAGGACATCGGTAACACCGCTTTTCACAAACCAATTCTTGTCCCAATAAGCGTCTTCGCCGGAACCGGCAAACGGCATAAACCAAATTCCGGCACAAAAATTGTTTGACCGGATCATCTGAGCCGTTTTCTTCATACCGTTCCGGTATGCGCCTTCCGAATGATGTTGCGTAAAATTCTTTTTCGGACCATTTTTAGTTACACCGATTTGCCAGCCGTCGTCAATTTGTACAAAATTGAAACCGTAAGAAGCCAGTTTTTCGGCGGCGGTTTGAGTCAAACGGACAAGTTCCGTTTCGTTACAGGCTCCGCCGAATTGCTCGGCATACCATGTACAATAACCGGAAAGCGGCTCTTTAATCCGAATCTGATGCGATCTGGCAATCTGCCGTGCATAACGTTCCAAACCGCGCCGGCAATCGTCAAAACGCCCAAGTACAAAAATTTCCGACAAATTGTCCATCGGATTTTCCGAATCAACAGATTGTAACAATTTACCGTATTCAATTACCGGTGAAATCACCGCTCTGCCTTCGGTATTTTTGTTTGAAAAAATAATCCCGGAACCTTTGCGGTGCGTAATCCAACCGGTTACAACACCGTTACGGTTTTCCGGATTCACCACCGCAAGAAATGAATACGAACCTTTATGACCGTCAACCGCGCGAAGTCCGGCAGTTCCGAACGATTTTAATTTATCCGCCGGTTCAGGAAGCAATAATTCGATTTTCGGAAATGCCCGCGTTTTAATAAGACCATTTTCATACGATTCTTTTGTAAAAAAATTGGAAATCAGAACAAACGGATTTTGTTCCGCCAATGTGAAAATGGATTCGATTATATTTTCGTTACCCTCTTTTTGAATCACCAACGACACACCCGCAACCGGTTGACCGTCCCGACCGGTAACCGGATGCTTGGCAACAACCGCTGTTTTAGCGTTCGGAAGCAATATCTGTGCGTAAAGTCCGTTCTGATCAACAGAAACAATTCGCCGCTCGGAATCCCAAGAAACAGCAACTTCGCTGTTGCTAATCCGTGTTACATTATCAGCCGTTTCGATCTGTAACTCTCCTTCCGCCTGAGCAAAAAGATATACCGGTGAAAGAAACAACATCACACAAAATAAAATTGTTCGAGTCATGTTAATAGTAAATAGTTAAATTGTTAATGGTTGTTAATAGTTAATTGTTAAACTAATTGTTTCGGCTTTTAAAAGTTTATCGTCAATATATTGCTTACGAAAAACCTTGCCTATCTCTTGATTACCAACGTAAATTATTACAAAAAATCTCTAAATGTTTGTGTTTTTTAAACGTTCACAATTTCGTATTTATCTTTTCCGATAAAGATAATCAATACGGATTTTAAGTTGGGACGATCCCGAAGACGTGCGGAATGAACGTATTGAGACAATTGTTCCAAACCTTCCGCACGCTTTCGGGCTATTTCCGTATCTTTGGCATCGGTCTTACAATACTTCAATTCCAATACCCATTCGTATTGAACTTGCGGAAAATTAGAATTGCGTTGCAAAAAAATGTCCGCACGACCCGGAACCGTTTCATATTCACTCATCGGAATATAAATAGCGTTCAAAAGAAGATAAGCAAGCAATAAAACCTTAATGTATTTTTCGTCAAAACGCTGTAAATCAAAATCGGATAATTTACTAAACGCATTTCTTGAAACATAATCAATAAAACCTTCTATCGTTCCTTCCATTGCCATTGCATAAATTGTTTCTTTTAATACTTTATCGTTCAAAACTATGTCAGGAGAGTTTTCGGTAACAAGATTGCGAAGAGATGCCCAATAAGTTGTTTGGATCGAATAGTTTGGGATTACTAGCCGTAATTCGTCCAAATATACTTCTTTGATTGTCAGTAAACCCATGTAAAACAATAACGAAACAAAATAACTGTCATCGTTCAATTGGTCAATCGAAAATTTTTCCAACACGTTTGAAACAATATTGCCTTCTTTAATGATTTTAATCAACGTGTCACAGTTATTCGCATTTTGAATAAGACGTTTGAGACGGTTGGGATCCATATTCAAATTCGGATCAATAAGATTTTGAGGAGGTTTGTTGTTTTCCAATATTTGTTCAAAAAAATAGAGTATCATCGACGGGTTATAAACTTTATTTTCACCGTCTTTGTTAAACAGATAACCGTTATAATAATATTCCATATCAACACGAATTTTATCAGCATCAATACCCGTTTCTTTCATCAATTCCGTAACTTCCGCACCGGTAAAACCCAACATTTCATTATATCGTTGTTTGAGTGTGAGGTTGGAGGCGATATTAAAACCGCTGGTAAGATCGTCAAGCATCACCGGCGAAATACCCGTAATAAAAATACGATCCACAATAGAAAAACCGGTTGCCGATTTAAGACGCTCATAGAAATCACGTACAATTCCATTGGCTTTAACCATTTCCCTGTAAAATGCATCGCCCTTGCGTGAACCCATCGCAATAAGATCATTCGCAAAATGATCATATTCATCAATAATTACAAAAACTTGAAAATCAGCGGCATCAGCAATATTAAAAGCCTGATCGACGATTCCAAGATGAGGTCGATCTTTGTTCATTTGATGAATTATTTCTTTCGTATCAGAAAATATATTTTTGTGACGCTGCAGGAATAAACAAATTGAAGACCGAACTTTGTCACAAAAAGAGGAAATAAATTTCTCTTCACCATTACCCGTGTCTAAACCGGAAAAATCAAAATTCATTACAGCGTAACGGTTTTTTCGCGGTGTGGGATGTTGACCGATGTATAAATCACCGAATAACTGTTCAAATTTATCCGCATAATTCACATCGTAATAATATTTGAGTGTGGAAAGAAACAAACTCTTACCAAACCGGCGCGGACGAATAAAAACCTGCGACGAATTGTTTTCCTGTTCAAGCATTGCGATAAATCGCGTCTTGTCAACGTAAACATAATTGTTTTCCGTTCGGATTTTTCGGAAATCGGCATTACCGTAAGGTAACTGTTTCGGATTTTGTGTAGTCATAATATTTTAATTTTTTGTATGGTTTATATTCTTAAAAAAATACAACAACAATTACATACATTCCTTGTTCTATTTTATTTCTTTTTTTGAGTTTCTGGTTTTTGTTGTGAATATTTCGCAAATTTTGTAACCGATAGGATTACAGATCAAAGCGAGAAGCAGTTTATACCGTAACGACGGAATACACACAACACGGCGTGTTTTTCGGATGGCGCGGAGTGAGGTTCGTACGACATATTCCGCAGTGAGCCAGGCGAAACCGGGAGTTTTCTCTTTTTGGAAAGATTTCATCAATTCCGTACTGTGAAAACCGGTATGTGTTAATCCCGGACAAAGAGCCTGAACCCGAACACCATAATCTTTAACATCACATTGAATACTTTTGGAAAATGATAAAACGTAAGCTTTTGTTGCAATATAATCGGCACTGTTGGTTCCGTACAAAAATGCGGCAACCGAAGAAAGGTTAATCAGAAATCCTTTGTTCCGGCGGCACATCGGAACCAATGCCGCACGGGAAAGCCGCATCAACGCAATAATATGAACACGAATCATCGTTTCTTCACGGTCAGGATCAACATTTGGAAACGGATCGGTAAAACCAAATCCGGCATTATTGATCATAAATTCGAGTGATTCCGAAGTTTCCAATCGTTTTTCCAACTGTTTAACTTCTTCTTCATTGGAAAGATCACAAATATACGGTTCGACAAAAACGCCGTATTTTGTTTCAAGTTCTATTTTGATTTCCTCAAGAAGTTTTCCGCGCCGGGCAATAATCAATAAATCATAACCTTCAGCGGCAAGTTGGCGGGCAAATTCTTTACCAAGTCCATCGCTTGCTCCGGTTATTGCCGCAAGCGGGCGAACAGGACGCGAATCGGCAATTGAAGATTGAAGTTGGTTGGCAGAGGATTGGCTGTTAAAATCATTCGGCATATTTTCTCCCATTAGCGTTAAAACAACTATTAAAATTGTTTTTTATTAAATTATTATTGAAATAAAATTTATGGATGCTTTGTTGTTAGTATCGGAATAAAATCATAATCCGAAATCCAACCATTTTCAAGATACCGTCAAAATATGTAATTGTCTGTTTTATTAACCACAGAGAACAAGGAGAGAAGTCCGCAGATAACGCAGATTTTCATCTGTATAATCTGCGGACTAGTTTTTTGCGTTTAGTTCTGCGTGAAGGCGTTCAATTTCCTGTCGTTGGCGTTCAATTTCCTGCAATTGCGCTTCAAAATCTTCATGGTGTTGCCGATCAAGAGCCGCAGCAAGATCTTCGGTTGTGAGCGGCATGGAAAAGGTCGGTTCACTGCCGAAACGCGGTTCGTCGTTAACGTGTTTGAGGAACGACGCCTTGATGATAAACTGTTTGCCGTGCGAACCTTCGGGCATCCGAATATCGTTGTGCAAACGAGTGGTCATTAGGCGATAGACTTCCGTTTTTCCGTCGGCGGCAACAATAACGATCAGGGCATGTTTCACGCCCGTAGGCCATCCGTGTTTTACCGGTGCGGCATTTTCGCCTGCCGACTGGTCAATCACAACACGAATGAAATCTTCGTTGACTACCTTGACTTTAACCTCCGCTGTTATGTCTGTTGGTTCGGTACGGTCGTGGCGTCCGCCGGTTTCGCCGGGCAACAGAAAGCCGAGTAAATGCACATCGTCCGCCGTCATAACTCCTGCGGCAAATTCACCATACGCCCATATCTTAACCTGAATCAGGCAAAGCCCTACGGTCGATTTGAGCAATGTGTT
>JAITQV010000153.1 GCA_031288765.1 Planctomycetaceae bacterium | reverse complement strand
AAGATGCCGGTTCTATCTAATGTCAACATCTTAAACGTACCGTTATTTTCTGTTATTGCGGTTGCAAGACGTGATTCTTTCGTACTCTGTACCGGAACAAAAACAATAGTTACACCGCTAATAAGAGTACCATTGTATTTGACGATTCCTTCAGCAGAAACCAAACCGGAAATATCGGTACGATTACAACCGGAAAGAAAAAAGATCAAAACAAACAAAATCAAAAATAATTGAAACGTTTTCATTGTTAAATTACGGTTAGGATATTTTATAGCGTACTATTGTGTACAGTGACATTTTATGATAACAAGGAATGGAATCAGTATGTTATTCCCTGTTATCATTTTATTACAACTGAAACTTAAATTGGTTTTATTCGGAAGCCCATGACCATGTTTCCAAGTCATCACTCCATGCCAGTCCGATATTACAATTAATTGTGAAATTCGTCCAATTTTCGCCGGATTTAGGACCAAGACTACCATGAAAAAACATTAAATACTTTCCAACTGTCGGCTCATTTTTCAAATCAAGAACAAATCCGGCAGTTAAACGTCCTTGTGTCCAAAGCCAATTTTTTTGTCCGAGAACAATTTTCGTACCAACATCTTTCCAATGGATCAAATCTTCCGAATCTTTACACGCAATCCCGTTGTCGGGAGAATAAAATAATCTGTAACCGTTTTTATAAGGAATTACGCACGGATTTTCACCGGTTGCGGTTTTACTTTGATAAGTCCAGTTGACCAAATCGCGGGAATAGGAATAGTTGATTTGTCCATTCTGTTTAAAGAAACACCAATATTGACCGGGTACATTTCGATCTTCAATAATGTATGGATCAATCATTCGTCCCATTTTTTCACGCGGTACATCCGGTCCAAGAACTCGAAGCAACTCCGGTTCCGACCATTGAACAAGATCGGAACTTCGCATAATGAAAAGTCGGGCATGTTCATTACAAAAGACCAATTTTCCATTCGACTGCCATTTTGCACCGGGACGCGGATATGTTTGAAGACAAAGAATCCATTGATCTCCATATCGAATTATGTTACCGGGGCTGGAATAATTCAAATGTTGATCGCGCGGAGTGATCATTTTGGGTTCTGTCCAATGTTGTAAATCGACAGAGGTACTTTGGAATGTGTAGAGAAATTCATCATTATTTTCTTCAATGGAACATTTTGTACCAAAAAGATAAAATGTTCCTTGATGATAAGTTGCTGTAGGGTCTCGATAGGCTGTTTTTTCGTTTCCTTTAAGCAAAATCGGCGAACGCATTTTTCCAAAATCAATCGGTTCAACTGCGGTGATTACCGTTGCGGTAAGAAAGAAAACAACGAAAAAAACAACTCTCTTCATACGTAAAATCTGTGTCATAAAAGACTCCAATCTTTTTAAGGTTAAATTTTATTGTTATACGAGTAAGCAATTCGGGAACAAAGGTTCCCGAACTGTTTTACAATTTCTATTATAAACTTTGTGATTCACCTCCGTCAATACTTCCGAGTGATCCCCAAACACCGTAAGGCGAAGCACCATGTTCAACCGGAGCCTTTGAAGCGTCTCCGGTATTGATCGTATTGCCTACAAATGAAACGGATGCATCACAACGCAAAACATTCACTCCGCCCGAATGATAACTACCGGCAGATTTTACTGACCGATCAACAGCGTTACCTTCGCTACATGAAGGACCATTAGGTGCTATAATTGTATTAAATCCTGTTACCATTGGTTGAGAATCACACCAACTGATTCCGAATTTAACAACAGCCTCAACTGAAATACCACCGGTAGTTTTATATTCACGTCCGCTACGGGTTGCCAAACAGTCTGAAACACCGCCGACAACAAGAAGTGTACCGTTACCGCGATTATTAGCAAACGTATCGGAAATAACGCGGGAATTTGAAGCACCAATACAGTGTTCACTCATCATGACGGTATTACTTGTTCCATCAGTAATAGCTTCCAGACCTTTCCATTTATTATTTCGGTTGTTTGCTAATGTTGTTCCTCCCTCTGATGTGCTACCGGTAGAACCGATAAGCGGACAAAATCCGAATGGACCGCGTGTCTGCTCTAAACGTGAGGTAACCGGCAAATCCCCTGAAGAAAAACAGTAACTACTTGGTGTTTGGTGAGCTTGGTTTTCATTTCGTCGTGAATCGGAAGGGCAAAGAAAACCCGAAAATGGTCCAAGTGATTTCCAAAATGTACTATTCGACACAACATTATTGGCACCTGTCAATGAAGCGTCTGCCACAAGACGATCGTAAACCGCATTTTGTTCAACAAAAGGAAGAATCGCAGCATACGGAGAATAGGCTATGTTACGATTGGCATCCCTACGTGTATGACGATAGGGACCATAATTATAAGCGGGGAGCGAGTTGTTGGTGTCGTGGTAATTGTGAAAGGCAATACCACATTGTTTCAATTGATTGGTACACATCGAACGCCGTGCCGCCTCCCGCGCGGCTTGGACAGCGGGTAGCAGTAATGCGATTAACACGCCAATAATCGCAATTACCACCAACAATTCGACCAACGTAAATCCGTTTCGGTATTCGTTTCGACGAACCTTCGAACGGAAATCATCGTCGGCACACAACATAACACATAGCATGAAACATGCTATGAGGCTTGCCATACAATATGACAAAAGGTTGTAAAAAAATTGGAACATCATAATTTTTCTCCTTGAGGAAAAAAGGGACATATTTACAGATTACATAACGCATAATCTGTTTTTGCTGAAATTGGGAAACAAACACTAAGCCGAGAAACGGCAACAGAAATGTCACTCTTTGTCAGGAAGCGACACGATTAAGAAAACAGGTTTATTCCCACCGAAGAAAGTGGTGCATTACATGTTTCAATATGCAATGCCGAATTATACCCACAGTAATACACGCGACGCTCCCTCTACGGGAGACACGCAACATTGTATTACTACTGTAATTTTCTACCCGGAAAATCCGGTCTTCATGTAGAAAATTACAACTCGCCTAAGCGAAATTTTCTTAATAGTTGACGTACTCGATTATTTTTTTCACCCGAATTTTTTGTTCGGGCTACTTATTTTTTAAAATATAATTTAGTCTCCTAAAATATTGACATTAAAAAATGGAAAATTATTTGATCGGTTATTCTATATTTAAAAAAATATCGGTCAAGATACCCCTCCCCAAAAAATAATTTTCGAGTCTTTTTGAGTTTTATTTTTTGTTTTTATTTAGATGAATCTCCTAATGGAGATTTGTTGATTTGTCGTACTTGATTTTCTATTGATAGGAATTTCCTGCGGAAATCAGATTACCACTAAGGTTATTTTGTTCGGAAAAATTAGGTTGGGAATAAGGTTTGTCCTCACCATTGTCCAACCAAATCACTGTATAAATACAAGTCTTTACCGAAACGATTGACGTTCCGCCAAAGCATCAGCAAGCATTTCTTTGTTGGCAAATTGTAAATCGCTTCCGGTTGTAATTCCGCGTGCCAATCGGGTGATTCGGAGTTTTGCCTGAATAGATTCCAATTGCCTGATAATATAAAGAGCGGTTGAATCGCCTTCAATTGTCGGATTGGTCGCCATGACGATTTCGGTAAACAAACCTGTTTTGATCCGCTCCACAAGAGCCGCAATCGTCAATTGGTCGGGACCGATTTTATCAAGCGGAGCAATACGCCCAAGAAGAATATGATACAATCCGTCATATCGTCCGGTTTGCTCCAACGCTATCAAATCACGCGGCTGCTCGACAACACAGAGAATTGTTTGATTTCTTCCCGGATCACGGCAGATCTCGCAAAGTTCCTGCTCTGTCAAGTTGAAACAATGCTTACAATATCGGACATTTTTTTTAACCGCATAGATTGCGTCCGCTAACGCAAGAGCATCATTTTTTTCGATTTTGAGCAAATGATAAGCGATCCGTTCGGCGGATTTTTTACCGACTCCGGGCAATTTCTCAAACTCTTTGATCATCCGTGTTACGGATTCCGTCAACTCCGACATGTATTTTAAATCAGGAACAAATATGGAAATTTCCAAAAACCTTGCTTTTTACAAATCCCGTACTTAAATTAATGAGAACTTATTGTACGTGTTCACGACGATAAACTAAGGCAAACATACCGACGTTGCGGTTGTTTACCTTTTAATTATTTGCGCGAACGGTTACAACTTATGACTATGTTTCTTTTCCCATAAAATCAAGTAAAGATTTCTGTTTTTGGAAATTCCCTGAGGTGATTTATGTTATTGCGGTATAATTTTTCCCAGAACTTCCGTCAGATTATTAAGATTCATACCATCAGTGAGCGATTTCATGGATTCGGCTTGCTGTTGGCGGGATTCATCGATGGCGTCGTTGGTTGCCGTCATGATAAGCTCCTCTAACAATTCGACATCGCCTTGTTGAAAAAGAGTCGGATCAATCCGGCAAGCCACCATTTCCTGAAGTCCGTTGACATCAACAACCACAAGACCGCCGGCAGCAGAACCCTGAATCCGAAGTTGTTTAAGTTTATCATTCATCTCCTGAACCTTACCACCAAACTCGTGAGCCTGTTTCATCAAGGAACCGAGTTCAAACATTTTACCAAACATAGTCGTTTTTCCGAAACAAAGTAGAAAATTCTTTCCAAAGAATTAATAACAAACACCCAACTATTGTATCCACACAATACAAATATGTCAACGCCCTCGAAAAAGTGTTTTGGCGGGAATTGTTGTTTTGGGTTGACTCTTTCCGTAAACATGAGAAAATGTTGAAATTCAAAGACTGAAAACATTGTATTATTACTGTTTTGGGTTTAAAAAGTTCAACAATTTTTATCTTTCAATTAAATTTTAATTAAATGTTTAGAGATTTTCATCAAAATAATTGGTCATTGGAAGTGGAAAAGGAACTTCAACAACTTTTGAAAATTGCTGTTGCGGAAGACACCGGTCTAAACGGTGATTTGACGAGTCTTGCTCTAATTCCTGAGCAGTTACACGGTTCCGCGTCAATCCGTTCCCGTGAAAACGGAGTTATGGCAGGAACGCAAGCCGTTACGACAATTCTCAAAACAATCAACCCAATTCTTGATTGGCAGCCGATTATCTCTGACGGTTCACCGATCAACACCGGTGATAAAACCGGTCAGATCAAAGGTCCCGTGCAAAGTATGTTAATTGCGGAACGTTTGGTGTTGAATTTGCTCGGTAAACTCTCAGGAATTGCAACATTAACAAAAAAATATGTTGACGCTGTTGCGGGAACTCCGGCAAAAATTTACGATACGCGGAAAACAACACCCGGTTGGCGGCGGTTGGAAAAGTATGCGGTTCGTTGCGGCGGCGGACGAAATCACCGAACCGGTCTTTTTGATGCGGTATTGATTAAAGACAATCATCTTGCAATCGGGCAAAAACACGGCGGACAATTTACTCCGGCAAAAGCGGTTGTTCAAACCCGCGAATTTTTCCGGCAACACGCCGATTCCTTCCATTGTGAACCTTTTCCCGAAAATGAAAATCCATCCGCCCATTTTGTACCGATTATCGAAATTGAAGTGGATACATTGGAACAATTACAAGAGGTTTTACCGGTCAGACCGGATATTGTTCTTCTTGACAATATGACGTTGCCGCAGATCGTTCAAGCAGTTGAAATCAGGAACAAACTGGCTCCTGAGGTGGAATTGGAAGCTTCAGGAGGAATTAATCTGAAAACTGTCGGAAATATTGCAACAACCGGAGTCGAAAGAATTAGTGTTGGTGCGTTGACCCATTCCGCTATCGCTTTGGATTTCGGTCTCGATTGGGAATAAAAGTTACCGTAAAATGATAAACCTTATCCCGAATAATTTATCATCGTATTCCGAGAACATTTATTAGTCGTTTATTTTTTCAATAATCAAATCAACGCAACGATCCCAATTGAATTTTTTAGTTTGTTCAAGTCCTTTTGCAATCATTTGGTTTCGTAAATTTTCGTCTGTTAAAACACGATAAAACGCGTTAACAAGACCATCTACATCATGTGGATCAAGCATAATTCCGGCATCACCGACAACTTCCGGCAATGACGAAGTATTCGAAGTTATAACCGGAACACCGCATTGCATTGCTTCAAGCGGCGGCAATCCAAACCCTTCATAAAGCGACATGAAACAAAAACAACTTGCTCCATTGTACAAAAATGGAAGATCAATATCATCAACGTGTCCGGTAAAATTTATCTTCTTTTTCACTTTTTGTTTTAATTTATTATAAGCAGCATAAATTTTTCTGTCTAACCATCCTTTCTTGCCGGTCAACACTAATTTTAAATCAGGAAATTGTTCTCCGTATTTTTCAATAAATACAGAAAATGAGCGGATAACATGATCGAAATTTTTCCGTATTTCCAATGTTGCTACTGATAAAATATAAATTGTGTTTTCCGACAAGCCATATTTTTTTAATACGGATTCAATTTTTACTTTGTCTGTACAAGGACGAAAATGTTCCCCGGCTCCAAGCGGAATTACTGTTATTTGATTTTCTGTAATATATGAAAAATGATTTAACAAATCGAGTTTTGTACATACAGAGTCTGTTAGAATACGCACATCTGCTTCAATGTCATGCCAACTAATATCTTCGAGAAAACAGTTGTTTTTTGGAAACAGATTAGGAAATAATATCGGAGTCAGATCATGAATTACTTGTAATTTTCTAAGAGAAGGATTGACATCAATTTCCTGAATCATTGCGTAATAGGAACTAAAATAGGCATCTGAATTACAAATTAAACGTTCAAAGAATGGAGATCTTTGGCGATTTCCTGATACAATTGTTGCTTGATGCGGCGGGATGATTTTTCGTTTGATAATTCGTGTACATTCAATCAATTTGTC
>JAITQV010000133.1 GCA_031288765.1 Planctomycetaceae bacterium | reverse complement strand
ATCCGATCCGGCGAACCATTAGCAACCACTTCGCCGCCATACTTGCCCGCTTTGGGACCAAAATCCAAAACCTGATCCGCACTCGCAATCACCTCCCGATCATGTTCCACCACAAGAAGAGTGTTTCCAAGATCACGAAGTTTTCGTAACGCATCAATAAGACGTTGATTGTCGCGCGGATGCAATCCGATTGTCGGTTCGTCCAGCACGTAAAGCACCCCCACAAGTCCACTGCCGATTTGCGCCGCTAATCGTATCCGTTGCGTTTCACCGCCGGAAAGTGTCGGTGCTGAACGGGAAAGCGTTAAATAATCAAGACCGACATCCGTCAAAAACCGTAACCGATTCTTTATTTCGTTCAATAAATCGCCGGCAACTTGTTGTTCGGTTTCGTTTGGCTGCCAATGTTCAAACAATTCCAGTAACTTACCAAGCGGCATACGGCAAATCTGATCCATTGTGTAACCAATAAACCGCACCGCCGAAACATCATCACGCAACCGGCTACCCATACAAACACCACATTCGACCTCACTAAGAACCTCGTCCATTTGTCCCCGAAACGACGGAACAAGACGTGTCGCTTCTTCCATCGCCGGATAAAGACCTTTGTACTGAAATTGAAAATTGATCGTTCCGGTTTTTTTCGTACTCTTTTGCGGCGCGGCGTTTTGACGTATTGTGTTTGGCTCAAGATTTTCTGTTTTCCATTTTTCATTGTCCATACTTAATTCCACTCCAAACCATGTTTCGCCGGTTCCGTGAAAAATCATACGCCGGTGTTTGGCATCAAATTGGTCAAAGGGAACATCTAACGGAATACCTGTTTGTTTGGCAAAAGCACGGAGCATTGCCCGCGCTATTGGTTTTTGTACATCGGGGAAAAGTTGAATGGCTCCTTCGGCAAGTGTTCGTTTGGGGTCTTTCAAAAATATCGACGAATCGGCTCCCTGTTGTACTCCAAGTCCTTCACAATTCGGACACCAGCCGAGTGATGAATTAGCAGAAAAATGATGCGGCGTCAAACGTTCAAAACTTCGCCCGCATTTTTCGCACGACAAATGTTGACTATGAACCGACAGTTTCCATTTTTGTTCCGGTAACGTATCATCGGCTTCAATAACATGGACAACACCATGCCCAATAGAAAGCGCCGTCTCCACACTGTCGGTAATTCGTGAACGCTGAGTCGTGGGAAGCGGTGAATGAGAAGGATGATGTGTTGTTGTTGTTTCATTTTTTAAAACAATCCGATCAATAATCAGTTCAACATTGTGTTTCCGGCGGCGGTCAATTTCCGGCGGATTTTCCAATGAAAAAATGTTACCGTCAATCCGTATGCGGTTAAAACCTTCAGACCGCAGCTGTTTCCAAAGATTGTCATAAATCTGCCCTGTTTCAACAGCAAGCGGCGCGGCAATCAAAATCCGAATTTCCGTTTCCGGTTTTATGTTTCCCGTTATTTTTGCAACAATTTCATCCAAAGTTTGCGTGCCGACGGGAATATCGCATTGCGGACAATACGGAATTCCAAGTCTTGCAAAAAGAACCCGCAAATAATCATGAATTTCCGTAATCGTTCCAACCGTGCTGCGGGGAGAATGAGATGCGGCTTTCTGCTCAATAGCAATCGCCGGAGAAAGTCCCTCAATATGTTCCACACGCGGTTTTTGTAACTGCCCGATAAATTGACGCGCATAACTCGACAAACTTTCAACATAACGCCGTTGACCTTCGGCATAAACCGTGTCCATTGCCAGAGAAGACTTACCGCTGCCGCTGGGACCGCAACAGATTGTCATTTTATCGCGCGGAATTTTTACCGAAACATTTTTGAGATTATGTTCCGCCGCTCCGTGTACAATAATTGATTCCGCCGGAACCGCATTGGATATTTTTGTTTCCCGCGAACCGGAACACGATGTCTGTTGCCGCGGCGAGGAAACACCGGAACCAACGGTCGGTTTTTGTTCGATATATTTTTTCAACGCCGTACCGGTGTACGAATATTTGCACCGGATAATATCTTCGGGAGTACCTGCCGCAACGATATATCCTCCCGCATCACCGCCTTCGGGACCAAGATCAATAATCCAGTCGGCGGTTTTTATAACATCAAGATTATGCTCGACAACCAATACCGTATTTCCCGTATCAACAAATTCGTGCAAAACACCCAGCAACATTTTAATGTCCGAAAAATGCAGTCCGGTTGTCGGTTCGTCGAGAAGATACAACGTTTTTCCCGTACTTTTTTTAACAAGTTCTCTTGCGAGTTTGATTCGTTGGGCTTCGCCGCCGGAAAGTGTCGGCGACGGTTGACCGAGTTTCATGTAACCTAAACCAACACGATTCAACATCGTTAAATAATGTTTGATTCTGGGATGATTATCGAAAAGCTCCAACGCTTCCTCAACATCCATATTGAGAATCTGGTCAATCGACTTTCCTTTATAACGGACGGAAAGTGTTTCAAGATTGAACCGGTGTCCCTGACAAACCGGACACGTTACATAAATATCCGCAAGAAAATCCATTTCAAGTTTCTGCGTTCCTCGTCCTTCACAGGCTTCACAACGTCCTCCTTTGACATTGAAACTAAAACGCCCCGGTTGATAACCTTTAAGTTTCGATTCGGGAATTTCCGCAAAAAGTGTACGAATTTCATCGAAAACTTTAATATATGTTGCAGGATTTGAATGAGAACCGCGTCCGATTGGTGATTGATCGATATCGATCATTTTGTCCAGTAATTCAAGCCCGTCAATATGTTTATGGTTGCCCGGATTACCCAATCCTCTGTTCAAATCTTGGTTCAAGGCTTCCACTAAAATATCGTTCACAAATGAACTTTTACCGCTGCCGCTGACTCCTGTAACACAAACAAATACGCCAAGAGGAATTTCAACATCAATATTTTTCAAATTGTGATGCGACGCTCCGCGAACAATAATCCGGTGTTTCGTATCAATTTTCCGTCGTTGTTTCGGTACGGGAATTGATTCAACACCGTTCAAATATTTAAGAGTTAACGATTCAAACGGCAACGATAAATTTTTGGAACGATGTCCGGCAAACGGTGCAATTTGTAATTTTAATGATTCTGTTTCAGAATACGATGTGTGTTTCGTGCCTTTTTTATTTGTCCGTTTTTCCTGATTTGAACCGAAACCGGACAAGTTTGTTTTATTGTTCTTTATTGTTAATGTTCCAAAATCCTTTGTCAACTCAATGGCACGTCCGCCGTGAATACCCGGTCCGGGACCGAAATCGACAAGTAAATCGGCGGCGCGCATTGTGTCTTCGTCGTGTTCGACAACAATTACCGTATTGCCGAGATCACGAAGACGGGCAAGAGTTGCAAGTAATCGATCATTGTCGCGCGGATGCAAACCAATTGACGGCTCATCCAAAATGTACAGAACGCCGACCAAACCGCTGCCGATTTGACTTGCCAACCGTATCCGCTGCATTTCACCGCCTGAAAGTGTCGGAGCGGTTCGTCCCAATGTCAGATATTCGAGACCGACATTCATCAGAAATCCCAATCTGTTACGAATCTCCTTCAAGGCTTCGGCGGCAATTTTTTGACCCGATTCGGAAAGATTCAATCCGGTAAAAAATTGCTGTAACTGACTGACCGGTAAATTACAAAGTTGCGGCAAGGTCAATTGAGCGGAAAGATTTTTGTTCTCTTTTTCTTCGTTTTTGGATTTTCGGTCATTGTGTTCCGTTTTCCATGCCTCATTAGTTGTTTCAATTTTGAATGCCCGTGCTTGTTCGTTAAGCCGTTCGCCGCCGCAAAAACCGCATGGAATCACACGCATATATTTTTCCATTGCCAGACGCTGCATTTTACTTTTTGTTTCGCGGTATTGTGTGAGCATTTTCGGAATAATTCCTTCGTAAGGTCCTCCCCATTTATGACCGTTTGGTCCGTTGCGCCAAGTATATGTAACATGCAGATCGCCTGTTCCCCAGAGAATTGCCCGTTGAATTTTCGGATCAAGTTCTTCCCATGCCGTTTCGAGAATTGTGTGGGGCTGTAATTCGTACATTTTTTCGAGCGTTTCCGCAACACCATGAAAAATATGCCGCCGCCAACGACCAAGATCACGCCATTTTCCAATGGGAACAACACAACCTTGTTGAAACGATTTTGTTGGATCGGGAATTAATAATTTGGGATCAAACGAATGGATTTCACCCAAACCGTCGCATTTCGGGCACATTCCGCGAGGCGTATTAAAACTGAACAGTTGCGGGCTTGGCGGTTCAAAACTGAGACCGCAATCCGTACAGGCATATTTTGCCGAAAACTGAAAATCAATAACAGACCTTCCCGAAAAATCCGAAGAAGTTGTTTCCTGCTTTTTTGTTTTTTTTATATTTTTTTGTTGTTTTGAATTTTCGGCAACCGGATTTTCGTTTGTTTCATTGTCTGATATTTCTTCTGTGACGATTATATTCCCTTCACCAACAGCTAAGGCGTGTTCAACAGATTCCGCAAGACGGTTGCGGCCGGAAACACCCGATTGGACTAGACGATCAATAACAACTTCAATATCGTGACGCATTTGCCGGTCAAGTTTCAGGTCATCTGTTAACCGTACAATTTTTCCGTCAACTCTTGCACGAATATAACCTTGCCGTAACAAATCCGCGAAAAGGTCTTTAAATTCACCTTTTTGTCCGCGAATTATCGGAGCCAAAAGGAGCAGACGAGTTCCTTCGGGGATTGTTTCGATACGGTCAATAATTTGTTGACGGGTTTGAGCGGTAATCGGTTTACCGCATTTCGGACAATAACCCGTGCCAACCCGCGCAAAAAGAACACGCAAAAAATCATAAATTTCCGTAATCGTTCCCACCGTACTGCGTGTATTTTGTCCGCCGGCTTTTTGTGAAATGGAAATGGACGGACTTAAACCGGTAATCTGATCAACATCCGGCTTTGGTAATTGTCCCAAAAATTGCCGTGCGTAACTCGACAAACTTTCGACATACCGCCGTTGTCCTTCGGCGTAAAGCGTGTCAAACGCAAGCGAACTCTTGCCGGAACCGCTGACTCCGGTGAAACAAATCAATTTGTTACGCGGAAGCACAAGATCAACATTACACAAATTATGTTCCCGCGCGCCTTTGATAATAATATCGGACATTTATTTATTTGTTTTGAAAATTGTTCTTTATTTTCCGAAGGATTCCGGAATTTTAAAATAGGAAAATTTGATTTTGTTCTTTTTTTGTGTTTAAAAATCAAATTTTAAGCGTAAAGAGTATAGCAGAAAACAACAGCGTTTCCAAGAGGCACAGAATAAAATGTAACTTCCTGTCTTATTTTTACCGCAAATCAAAATTGCGAATGACGGTATTTTTGAAGTCTATCTTGTTTAAGAGGCTTGATCTGCAATGAAAGTATTATTAAAATATTATTAAAATTATTAACGATTTTTTGGTTTCCTGCGGAGGAAACGAGGAGATTTTTTAACTTTTGTTCGGAAAGGAACAACCCATGAAACGTATCATTATGATTCTTGATTTTTCGGAACATCGTAACATTGCCTGTTGTCTGTTGGCAACGGCGACAGTTTTTATTTTTTTTATTTTCTTTTTACTCTTGACTGTTACAAAGACGTTGGGTCAGGAAAAGAAGGAAACGGAAGTAACATCACAAACAATAACGTCAATTAAGGACAAACTCAAACATATTGAAAACCGTATTGTTGAAATTCGGAAGACCGATTGGTTCAAACTCTTGAACGATCAACAGAAAAAATATGTTCTTTGGGATGAACGAATATTTTCGTATGCCTATAATCCCAAAAATTACGAAATCGGCAATG
>JAITQV010000479.1 GCA_031288765.1 Planctomycetaceae bacterium | reverse complement strand
TGTTGATTGATAATCTCGCCCCATGCGGGGCTTTATGATAATTGGGGATTTTGATCCGGCGGTTGCGCTGCGCTTCACCGCCGGTTATGCACATTACACCCCTTGCGGGGTTAAGATTCTGATTGCCGTGTGAAGACAAAAATTTGTCGGCTGACGCCAACGCAATCATGGGTGAAAGCCCTTCGGCGAAGGGTTGCCTATCTGACTGAATAAATACCATAAGAGAAACCCTCATAAATAACCATAAAAAAACCTCGTTCAAAATCGAACGAGGTTTTAGAATTTATTCCGAAAATAATAATCGGTTGCGGAAGACAGAAAGTATTCTGTCAAACACGATTCTCTTAATTATTTGCATGGCGTACAAGGCGGAGCAAGTGCTTCACACGCCTTCGGCGCACAAGGTTCCGGAGCCGCCTTCTCACACGCTGCCGGTTTTGCTTTTTCACACACCGGCGGTGTACAAGGTTGCGGTTCCGCTTTCTCACAAGCCTTTGGCTCAGCCTTCTCACAAGGAGCCGGAGCCGCTTTCTCACACGCTTTCGGTTCAGCCTTCTCACAAGGAGCCGGAGCCGCTTTCTCACAAGCCTTCGGTTCTGCCTTTTCACAAGGAGCCGGAGCTGCTTTCTCACACGCTTTCGGTTCAGCCTTTTCGCAAGGAGCCGGAGCCGCTTTCTCACACGCGGCAGGTTTCGCCTTTTCACACGGCGGCGGCGTAATCTTTTCACAAGGTGCTACCGCTTCCGCTTTTTCACAAGCCTTCGGAGCAACCTTCTCACATGCGGCAACCGGTTCACAAGGACCACACGGTGTACATGACCGCTCTCTTTTGCCAAGAATACGGTCTAACAATGTGAGGGGTTGTTTTTTCACTTTGCAAACAGCTTCGCACGGTTCACATGCAGTAGGTTCACAAGGTTGTACTGCAACGGCTTCCGCTTGTTCACAAGGTTTGGCTTGTTCGCACGGTTTACAGTCGCCGGCAACTGCAAAAGAACCAACAAAACAAACCAGCGAAACAATCAAAGCTGGTAACAAGATTTTTTTCAACATTCTTTAACTCTCCTTATTTGGGTTTTAGGACTCCGGTGTGGTGCCCTCGCACAACACTGAATTTCTTAGAGAACACTTCGCAAAACAGTTGTATCGAAACATTCGACAAACTATAAATCTTTTATTCGGATGGGATCAAACCTCGCCAATCACACATTATCCTTGAACAAAATATACAAGATAAAATTGAATCGGCTCAAAATTTCAAACAATTTTTCCGTAATTTTTTCGGCATTTTTCTATCTATAATCCGCCATTCGATCATATTCTTCTTAAATTATCCAACTCGTTAAAATTACCATGCTTTATTTATTCGACATTTAATATTGCGATATTTAGGTAATTTAAACAAAAGAAAACAATATAAATAATTTCCTCTTGTCCTTAATTACTATGAAACGTATAATTGCCTACCCTTTTTCTTTATGACGTTCAAAATTTATAATCCTCCGTATATCATGGCAAATTTTTTTCGTGCGATAAAACAAACCTTCCAATACCGGTCTGTTATAGTTTCCGTTATTTTTTGTGCGTTGATGGTCGGATTGCTTTGGGGCGGAAATATTGCGGCGGTTGTTTATCCTATTGCGGAAATTTGTTTAAAGGAAAAAAATAATACCTTCACACTATGGATCGAACAAAAGATTCACGACAATCAAGAAAAAATCAAAACGACCGCACAGGAACTTCAATTTCTCCAATCTTCCTCACCGGAAAAAAAATACCAAATTGCCAAAAAGGTAAAATTATTGCGTCAATTACAGGATTGGAACTCCTATTTTCGTTGGATTCTCCCTTTTGCGGCAAAATACACTCCCAATACGGCGTTCAGAACTGTTCTTTTTTTGGTTGCCGTTATTCTAACCGGTACGATTGTAAAAATTATTTTTATCATTCTTCACGGAATTCTTTCCGCATGGATTGCTCAAAAAACCGCAATGGTGATTCGTGAGGAATTTTTCCGAAAAATTCTCGATTACGAAGTCAACTATTTCAATCGCGAGGGAATTGCGGACACGATGAGCCGTTTCACCAATGATATGTCCCAGTTAACCGGCGGTTTGAACATTATTTACGGCAAACTCATTCGTGAACCGATTAAAATGGTTGTTTGTTTGGTTGGAGCGGCGTATCTTAGTTGGCAACTTCTTTTGGTAACGCTTCTTCTTGTTCCGCTTGCGGCGGTTTGTATTCGGTGGCTTGCCCGTTCAATTAAACGTGTTGTCCGGCGAAGTATGGAAGAAATGTCCAACCTTTACAGCCGACTCGAAGAAACATTCCGGTCAATTCGTGTTGTCAAAGCGTTCACGCAGGAAAATACGGAACGGGCGAAGTTTCATCGGACGAACCGGACGTATTGCGCCAAAGCCATAAAAATTGCCAAATATGAATCGTTGACAAATCCTTTAACCGAATTGTTCGGGATTTTGATGATAAGTATTGCGATTGTTGTCGGGGCGTATCTTGTGCTGGGCAGCCGGACGAGCCTTTTAGGAATTCCGATGTTGTCCGAACCAATGGATTTTAGCGAACTTCTGCTTTTTTTTGGTCTTTTGGCGGGTGCTGCGGATCCGGCTCGCAAGTTGTCGGATATTTTTACGATGTTCCAATCGGCGGCGGCGGCGGCGGATCGTGTTTACTCATTGATTGACCGGCAAGTTTTGATTCGGGAAAGTGAACATCCGGTTCCGTTGCCGAAACATTCGCAATCGATCTGTTTTGAAAATGTTTGTTTCCAATACGGTGATCGTCCCATTCTCAAAAACATTTCGTTTGAGATTCAATTTGGCGAATGTATAGCGATTCTTGGAGCCAGCGGTTGCGGAAAGAGTACGTTGTTGAGTTTGATTCCGCGGTTTGCCGATGCCGATTCGGGGCGGATTTTGATTGACGGTTTGGCGGTTACGGAGGTTCGGGTTCGGGATTTGCGGCGGCAAATCGGGTTGGTAACACAAGACCCTGTACTCTTCAACGATACCGTTTTAAATAACATTCGATACGGGCGTCCTTCGGCAACTACGGAAGAAATTATGGACGCTGCCGGATTAGCGTTTGCCCATGATTTTATAGAGACGGAACTTGCCGACGGTTATGCGACAATAGCGGGACCTGCCGGCGGGCAACTTTCCGGCGGACAACGGCAACGTATTGCTTTAGCGCGGGCGATTTTACGTAATCCGTCTATTTTCCTTCTTGACGAAGCGACAAGCCAGATTGATATTGCCAGTGAGAAAATGATTCATGAAGCGTTGGCAAAATTCAAAAAGGGGCGTACAACGATCATGGTAACACATCGTTTATCGGCATTAGCGTTGGCGGATCGAATTGTTTTCATGGATGACGGCAATATTATTGGTATTGGAACTCACGAGGAACTCTTACAATTTTCTCCGCTTTACGCAAAGCTGTTTTGAAATTTCGCTTTTTTGAATATAAAACGTGTAAAAATAGTAATTATTCAGCGGGATGTTTTTTTGTTCTAAGCCCGTAGGGCGAGATGTGCATAACCGGCGGAAGTTTGCCAACAAAAGGTAGGCAATCGTTGGGTGAAAGCCCCTCGCCGAGCGATTGCGTCGGCGTCAGCCGACCTTAAATTTATGTCATGTTGGATGTTTGGGTTGCCTACCTTATAAAAGGGGGTTCAAATTAATTGTCCAACGGACGGAAAAAATCAAAACAATAAAGTACATTAACGTTCTTCAACGGGCAATTGAAGTTCTTCAACAGGTCATTGAAGTTCTTCAATCGGTCATTGAAGTTCTTCAATTGGTCAATGAAGTTCTTCAATCGTTTAATGAAGTTCTTCAATTGGTTAATGAAGTTCTTCAATCGGCTAATGAAGTTCTTCAATTGGTTAATGAAGTTCTTCAATTAACGTTTGAAGAACTTCGGCAGATTCTTTTACATTCTGTCAGAAGGGTCTCCATTTTGGAGGGTATGGTTTTCATTGGGGATTGTTAATTGGTTGATAAATCGAAGTTGAAAACATTTTTTTTCCTTTTTTCGATTATAACCGGAGCAATACCGGAAGTTGACGGGTTGCCGTATTTTTCCGGGACAATATGGATTTTCGGAGCGATAAAAATCGGAGCGGAAGTGCCGAATCTTTTTTCAAATTCTTCCGGCGGCAGGTTTTTATTTTTATCGGGTTTATATTTATCTTCGACATCGATTTTGGAGAAGGTAACGTTATATTCTCCGGGTTGTGCGCCGCCGCCGAATTTTGCGCCGCCGGTTGACAAAACGAAGCTTCCGTTCTGAGTTGTCATTCCGAATGCCGCCATTGTTCCGGCGGAGACGGGCACAAAAGAGATTTTAACACCTTCAATCGGTTTGCCGTCCAATTTAACTGTACCGGAAACCGATATTGTTTCGTAAGGATTGTTTTGACAACCCGGTAAAACAAGTACAATAAACGTTAGGACGAAAAAAGAGATAGTTCGTAACATGGAATTGATTAATTGTAAAAGGTTAAGAGTACAAAATGAAAATATTCGACCGGAAGCATTTTTGTTTCCGGTCAAACAGAACAAAAAACAAGGTAATTATGGTTTGGAGGCTGTTTCGCCGCCGTTCATACTTCCTAATTCCGACCAAAGACCGTATGAAAACGGCGGCGCTGCCAGACCGGAATCAAGATCAAAGTTCCGTGCAATAAGATTAGCGACCGTATCCGCTGCCAGATGTAAATTTGCAACATGAATGGTTTCGCTGATAAAGCTAACGGAACCATCCAAAAATGAAACATTAACACCGCCGGAATGAGCACTGGTGGCGCTTACCGTACCATCATTAAAATTAGTGGTATAACAACATGATGGAGAATTGGGCGGTAATAGCGTGTGAAATGCGGTTATTGGATGCATATTGTCAAAAGCCCGCATTCCTTGTGCGTGTGTGCCATAGTGGATTACTTGATTGGGATCAAGGTATTCTCCGCCGGCACCTCTCAAGTTCAAACAATTCTGCGGAGGGTTCCAGTATCCGGCACCATCGGTTATTCTGGCGGTACGCCGTTTGTAATTTCCTCCTGCATCTGTTGCACTTAATGCATCATTGATCAGATGTTCCGAATACATCACCGTATTCGATGTACCATCCGTAACGCTTGAAAAACCACGCGGACGTATCCCTGATTCGAGCCAAGAACGTATATGAAACGAAATTTCGCTCGGGGACCCGACGTCAGTAATAAAACCAGGTAGATCTGCCATACTTCCGGCATAACTCGCCTTAATATTTCCATTTTCATAACCATTGGCATCCCATCCTGTTGATTCGCTGTCTGACGGACAAAGCAATGTGGCAATGGGACGGATTGATTGACCATTATCGCCACTACTGGGGCTTATACCGGAAGTAACACAGAAATCGTACATGGCTTGTTGTTCGATAAACGGCAGAAGCACAAAAAAATGGTTTCGCCGAATGTAATCTTTTGCTAAAGGATCACCATCTTGGGCGGGAAACCTATTGTGAGTGTCATGGAAATTGTGAACACTCAAAGAGATTTGTTTCAATTTGTTGGTACAACTCATTCGGCGGGCGGCTTCCCGAGCGGCTTGAACGGCAGGCAACAACAACGCGATTAACACTCCGATAATTGCAATGACCACAAGAAGTTCGACCAATGTAAAGCCGAACAGTGAAGAACGGGAAAGAGTTGAAGGTTTTTTAGTAGAAAAGAGTTGGGAAAACCAAGACGTGGCGTTTTCCTTTCTTAACTCTCTACCTAATCCTGCCCCCCCCCCCCTGGTTTACCAGGCTTATCCATTTTAACATTGGAAT